>CACZPL010000130.1 GCA_902783015.1 uncultured Lachnospiraceae bacterium | reverse complement strand
CTCGATAATATGGTGATAAGGCTTGATCATATCTATGTTCACGAGGATTTCAGGTCACACGGAATTGCCAATCTGCTGATGGCCGCGGTTGTCCGCCCGAAGCTTAAAGATCCGGCTTCAAGGCTCGCCATAAGCTATATGCCTCATGGAACTACCGAAGAATACAGCGACGCCTACGCTCAGGCCATAGAGGATGAGTTTGACAGTACCGAAGAGTTCTTTAGTTCTTGGAAGCTGAGCTTTTCCCTGTCCTTCGGCAATAACTATTACATATCTCTTGAGGATGCCTCAAAGGCAAAATATATGCAAAACTCGACCAAGGGGATCGTGAGCTTAAAGCAGCTCGGCAGCAATAAGGACACTCTGTTAAGGAAATTCCTTGCAAAGTACAATGATACTTACTACAAAGAGTTCCTTTCCGATTCCGATGGGTATTATGATGAAGATGTAAGCTGCGCTTACCTTGACAACGGAGAGTTACACTCCTTACTTCTCTCTCACCGCTATTATGACGGAACCTACACTGTAGATTTCCTCTGCCCCGACCTTGAGGATGAAATGGGTTTGCCGGAAACGGTAACCCGCCTGCTTCATTTTGCGACAGATGCTTGTACCGAAAGGGGCGAGACGGATTCCATGATTGAAATACATATTGCCTCCGAGGAAGGCTACAGCTTACTCAGAAAGGAGCTTCCCGGTGCTAAAACAGCTCTTGTGTTTGAGGGTATACTTGCTCCGCTCGTTCCCGAAGAGACCTTATCCACCGAGCAGTGGGAAAAGCTCAGGGAAGAAGCAGAGCTTACCGGTAAATACAGCTACGACGAAAATGAATTTTCGTCGCTTTCGGAGGAAACAATAACGGATAGTATCACGGAGCATTTGAATTCATATACCTAAAACAAGCCCGAACATGAAACAATCCTGTCGATACATTTTAAAAAGGAGGCTAATGTCATGGACGAATCATCATTCAACAACTCTTACGAAGAAGAGAGTATAGATAAAAAGAAAAGTATATCAATAATTGAGCAAGACGAGCAAAGCGTCAAATCTTCACTTAAAAGCAATATTTCAATAAGTGATGAATCAAGCGAAAAAACATTCAAAAAAACAAAAAGCAAAAAGGATGTTGATCAAGACGAGGTCAGCCTGATAGTACCCAAAAATAAGATCAAACAAAAACCCCTGTCAAGCAAACAAAAGCTTATCCGTAACGAGAAGCAAACCAGGGATTATACCAAATTGGGCATAAGCTTTGATCTTAAGGGAGTCAGCATCAACGATGCAGATTCGTCAAAAATGGTTGCGCTTAAAAGTGCGCTGAAGCAGTACCTTCTCGTTAAGAAGGAAATACTTGACAGCTATAGGAAGGACAAGAGAAAAGCAAACGTAGGGCCTGAGCTTATTCACAAAAGAGGGGCTACCGGATTCGAATATGAAACCGGTCTTTACAAAGAGCTGGCAAAAAGACGTAGCGGTCTTACACTTCAAGATGAAGACACATTAAGAGAAGCTTACAACCGGGTTCAGATCGCGCTTATTAATTATGTCTCCGGAAAATGTATCTGGTTCAAGATAGGAAGAGGAAGGGCCCGCTTAAAGCAGGTCAAAGCCGTAGCCGATATGCTTCAAGCCGACAATCGGGAGTTTGGCCTCTCCGAGACAAGAAGCGAGCTTTACAATGCACAAGAGTCAGTACAATTTGATGCTTCTCACGGAATATACCCCACCTATTACGGCGTGCTCAAGAATAAGGATTATATAGATAAGCGTCACGAACGCCTGAGAAGAGAAGGCCGAAACAACAGCTTGCACTTAGGATGGTATGGTGCTCTGATCAAGGATATCGGAAACTGGGGGCTTGCGGCATACCACTTAGCCGGTGGAACAGCATTACGTACACTTGCAGTCCCTACCATGATCGCTGCAAATGCTATCGAGTTTGTTGGCAAAACCGCAAAGGTGGCCATGAAGGGACTGTCCATGGTTACAAACGGGATCTTCAGGCTGTTCAGAAGCCAAAAGCGTTGGAATATCAAAGTTAATAAGCACACCATGACTCACGGGTGGACGAGTCTTTCGGATGCAAGACTTATAAATATGAATACATTGTTCTTCTTGCTCGGCACACCCATTTTAACCGTAAAGGATTCGGTACATTCCCTCTGCCGCTTTTTGAGGAACAAGTTCGGACCGGAACGCCCGGATAAATATGTCAGCGACATTTGGAAGGAAGATAGCAGAAGAACCCGTTTTATCTTAAAAAGGATATTCATGAATGCAAAGAAAAACATCCGAAGCTTCTTTGGCGCAGAGAAGCCGATCAGCGACAGAGCCGATGCGGAATACAGAGATATTCGAAGAGAATACGATGGTCAGGAAGATGAAGATTTCGATGACGAAGATTGATCATACAACACGGGAAATCTAGGTTGCCACCGCGAAAACGCTTTGGTACAATTAAAAAATAAAATCAAGGAGGATCGCTATTTATGGAAGTGGATGTCGAATTTGACGTGACAGCAGACCATAATATAGCTATTGGCGTAGCCTATGAGAGTGATCATCTTCACCTTAATGCTACAGATGCTACTTCTGTCTCGATAAATGTAGTGGCATTGTTTTTTCTGTTAGGATTATTCTTCTGTACAAGGATATATCGTAGAAGAGGAAGGCTGTGCGACAAGTTGTTTTTTGCTATGATAATAACGAATGTCATGATGGCTGTTTCTGATGCGATGATAGGCCTGCTTAACCAAAGCGCTGTATCCTTTGCGGGACCGTTGATCAGGTTTTCCGGAACTGTCCTTTTTATCGGGCTTTCGGTAGAATTGGTTTTGCTTGTTCTGTTCCTGATGTCGTTGCTTGAAGGAGGAGAAAAGCTTGTATCTAAGTATTACAGGTTCATCAGCGTGCCGGCTGTGGCTATGATAGTGATGATGATAATAAATGTGTTCGGCGAGTTTATCTTCAGTGTGGATCCACGTGCGGGAAAGTTTACCTTCGATGATCTCTATAATACTTATTATGTAGAAGGGACTACAGTTACGTTTTATGAGGATACCGGAGTGGGAGCCTATAATCATGCCGGTCTGTACTTCTTGATATTTATAGAGGCTGCAATCTATATACTGATTGCAGTTGCAATGCTTTGGATGAAGAGCAAGGTCGGGATATTGATGTTTGCCGCTAATTTTGCGGTATGGTTATATATGAAAATGACTGTCCCGGAGATTTCGCTCGTTCCCTTTATCTGCACAATAATAATACTTTATATGCTGGTTTTGACCATGAATCAGTCGTTTCATGTAACGGAAGAGGAGGGATGACGAATGGACTTTACAGTTCTTAGCAGTGAAATAAAGATCTGCACCAATATTATGGCCATTGTCATACTTCTCGGAATGATAGTTTTCTCAAAGCGTATCCGTTCGCGTAATAATGCCGGGGATAGGTTATTTCTGGCTATGATCGTGGATGTGATAATCTATGCTCTGCTAAACGTAATACAGTCGATCGTAATCGACAATGCCATTATTACTTATGAAAAAATACACTTTTTTCTGATGATCTTGAATGCGTTTACATGTTTATGGGATATATTAGTCCTGCTTATTTCGTACAGATGGCTTCTGTATGTTGGATACATAATATACGGCAGCGCTGATTATCTGCGCAGGAGGTACTGGCCGTTTTTGATCCCGATACCTATCTTATCGTTGCTTTTGATGATAAACATGTTTACGAATTTTATGTATGGATATGATTTGTTTTTCGAAATGGTAAGAAAGCCGGTGTACTACATCATTCCCATAACGGAGGGAATCTATATACTGAGTTCTGCTTTTCTGGTCTGGAAAAACAACAGGAAGGCAGACCGGATGCATATGTTTCACTTTGAATTCGTACTCTTTCCTGTAGTTGTAGGTTTTCTGTTCGAATATATGATCAAGCTAAGCATTGTATCGCTTTGCTTTGCGGCTGCACTGGCATTCATATATTTTTCCATGACGGAGCTCTGGCAGTTTGACGACGAGGAGAAGGGCTTCTATAACTCGGCGTTCTTTGATTATATGAAGGAGTTAGCGGCTGAAGGCAGGAATGATTACACAAGTGCTGTTTATATAAGGTGCAATGGCGGAGAGGCGGAAATGGCTTCGATCATACACACTGAGCTGCCACGAGAGGTAGTTAAGGTGCATGTCAGGAAGAATGTGTACGGAATCTATGCCGAGAAGGGAAAGGATGACCTGATGGATATGATAGTGGATGTCATCAAAGACGGCGTATCCGAGTACGAAAAGGAGCATGGAGTCAGTCTTGAATTTGAAATGGAAACCGAGTACAGAAACAGTGGCGAGAGTGCGGCTGAATTCTTGGAATGCATAGAGGTGAGGTAGTATGAAATTAGTTTCGATAGATGAAGAAAACTTCGATGAGTTCGCAGAGGTTATAGATATGGACATTGCCGAGAATATAGGCAGGAAGTATTATCGAGGGCTCGGGCTCAAAGACGATTCGGAGAATATAAAGGCTTCCATGATCTGGGAGTATAAGAATGTCAATGATGAGGCGGATACCAAGGCAGAGCTGATGTGGCTTGCAATGGAGGATGTGAAGTACGCCGCTGAACTTTTCAAAAACTACCGCGAGGATGTAAAGTTCGAAAGTGTTAAGGAGAGCTTCTTTGATCTGCCTATACCGGACGAGATCGTGTCGGAAGCGATAAACAAGCAGGGCTTTGTAACCAGGGAAAACGAGAGCAGAGATGTATACACCACTGTCGGTGAGGTAGCCAAGCTCAGCTTAGCGCAGAGGAGGCCGCCGTCATATATAATCAGCCTCTATGACCTGACTGTGAAGCAGTACAGACAGGGCGTTATCTCGTGTCTTTATAAAGGCAAGAAGGGAATGATGGAGGATCTCTCGGCTGTGCCTATGGGATGGTATGAACAGGATATTTCATGTGCAGTGAGGACCGATGATGAGATGACAGGTTTTCTTCTCGTTCACAAATTTCCTTCGGGCTTATTAATGCCTGTATTGTTATATGCAAGCGGACCCAATGCTAAGATGGATCTGCTAAACCTGATCCGTTTCGCGATAAGAAGCGCTGCCGCCGAGTACGGACCGGATACAAAGATACTTATCAGAAGACATAATCAGGCCGTAAAGGCGCTGTCAGATAAGCTTTTTCCGGACAAAAAGGGAAAGATGGCTCTGTTCGGAAAAAGAAAAGAGGATTAGAAATCATGACAGAATTGTGTCGGCGGGGTAAGATATTATACATTGGCCTGGCTTGATCAACGGACTTGTCGATTATGAGATTTGCCGGTTGAGAATCGTGTAAAAAGGAGAAGTATTTATGGACGAAAAAGGGTTTGTACAGAACGATAACGAGCAGGTGCAGAAGGAGTATACCAAGCAGGAAAAGGATAAGGTTAAGAAAACACACGATGAGGTTGAAAGCATTCATCGTACTGCATGGGAAAAAGTTCAATCGGCAGAAAAGAGAGGCAATGCCGAAGACAGCGATGAGATGAAAAGCGTGAAGAATCATATGCGCAGCATTACGGAGCATCTGGATGCTCAGATTTCCGATAATTTCCCCGGCTTCAAGGATCAGGTGCTGGGCTTGTCTAAGGAATACGAGAAGCTGATCAATGCCTGTAATACTTATCTCGAGAATAGAAAGATGGCAAAGTACCGCTATTTCACAAAGGGAAGAAGAAGGTACAAGAGGGTTGAGGCGCTTCTTGCCGTTGCGAAAAAAGAACGTATTCATCTAAAGGATCTCGCTAAGGACAGGGAGTTGTTTGACATGCGCATGGAGGGCGAGCTTGTAGGAGTTGCTTTGGTGCACGCAGTCAGGGATCACGCGGCTTTAGATCCGAATCTCGGACTTGATGTCGACGGATGGACCGAACAGGACAGAACGCGCACAAAGACTGTGAACGGAATGAAGTATACCATGATGCGGCGGTCGGGCAGAAAGCCGGATACGGTGAAGAATATTGCTACGGCAGGACGAGTGCTTGGGTTTATGGGAGCGGACAGCTACGGTAACAGATCCGGACTTGTGCTCGAGCGCAGGGGTAAGTCGGTATTCTATGGTTATAAAGAAGAGGAACGGGGAGATCTTCGGACGATGAGCGAGATCGAAGAGTCGGAAGGCGATTTAGTATCCGTAGACTATGAGCCTGAGGCTCTTAAGCAGCTTTCAAATATCAAGCTGCTGCGTGTTTTACTTGGCATAGAGGAGTTCGACGCAAAAAAGGATATTGCTTTTTCATATGATATAAAAGAGGTAGGAGAGAATCGCGTATGCGTGATCAAGACTGCCAGAATCGTTAATTTCTCAAAAGCTTTTTCTGATAGTATGACGGAAAAATCACTTCAAAGACGGGTTGGTGACTTTAATATTGATATAGCTGACAAAGAACTGTGCGATTTCATTTCCGATATGGATTCGGATGATATAGACTACATCTCGGGTGATATGCTGTCTAAAAATCAGAAGAAGGCATTTGTGGGCAGGTTGAAATTCCTTAAGACGAGAATAAATACTAAGGTAGATGATCTCGGTTCCGGGATTCATATATTTGACAGGGTAGACTGGGATAATGAACAGAAGAGGGATGCTGCCTGCAACAGATTCATCGAAAATGCGGGAAATGAGTTTTCCGTGCTCTTCGGTGACAATGCAAGAGTAGCGGAGAAGGTTGAAGAAAAGCCTGCAGACAGGATCTCAGTGGTAGAGCCCGAGGAAGAAATAATAAATGTAGAGGAAGAGAGAAAGAAGCAGG
>CACZPL010000129.1 GCA_902783015.1 uncultured Lachnospiraceae bacterium | reverse complement strand
GCGCGCGCCTCGTCCCCGTGGAAGAAGGTGAGCTTCGCGTTATCTCAAGGGATCTTACGGGAACTGTTTTTTCTTATAAGGGAAAGGAGTATGCGATCACACTCCTCGGAGAACACCAGGTGATCAATGCGGCGACCGCTGTCGAAGCACTCTCGACCCTCGGAACCGTTGATGACGAGAGCATCCGGCGGGGACTTATGAATACTTCGTGGCCGGGGAGACTGACAAAGGTCGGGGAATGTCCCGATGTATATGCGGACGGGGCGCATAATGCGGCTGCGTGGAAAACACTTTGCGAGTCCGTGAATTACTATTTTACAAACAGAAGAAAAGTCTATATAATAGGAGTATTCAGGGATAAGGATTATGATTGCATGGTAAGGACCCTTGCGGGTACGGCGGATCATGTGATCACTATCACGCCGCCCACGGCGCGCGGCCTTGAGAGCAAGGTGCTTGCCGATCTCTTTTGCGCTGCGGGTGTTCCTTCAAGGGAAGAGAAGGATCCGCTTACGGCGCTTGCCGATGCAAGAGCTCTCGCGGGTGAGGACGGCGTGGTCATCATCTGCGGCTCACTTTCGTTTTTGAATCACTATATTTAATAGAAGGAAGATAATATCATGGAAAGAATTGACAAGCTGATCGCACATCCGCAGTTCAAAAGCTGCATGGATGCGATCAAAAAGGCGGAGGAAACGAGAAAGTTCTGTAAGCACGATCTTGAGCACTGCCTGGACGTGGCGCGGATCGCGACGATCCTCAATATGGATGAGAACCTGGGATTTAAGAGGGAGGTCATCTATGCTACGGCGCTCTTGCACGATATCGGACGCGCGCAGGAATATGCCGGCGGCGATAAGCACTCCTCCGTCGGCGCAAAGCTTGCGCGGGAGATTTTGGAGTCCTGCAATTTTAACTCCGACGAGTCAAAGGAGATCGTGACGGCTATCTTCTATCACAGCAGCAAGGAATCCTCCGAAAACAAGGGACAGCGCAGTCTGGCCTATCTTTTGTACCGCTCGGACAAGGAATCGAGAAACTGTTTTCTGTGCGATGCGATCGATGAGTGCTACTGGTCGGACGAGACCAAGAAGCACAAGCTGAATATCTGATCGGAGTAATACATGATCATCGGAAAACGCGAATTTTATAATAATGGGGCATATATCATGGGAATCCTGAACGTGACACCGGATTCCTTTTCCGATGGCGGAAGATACACGACCGACGAGGCGGCCTTAAAGCAGGCGGAGCAGATGATCCTTGCGGGAGCGGATATCATCGATGTGGGCGGAGAGTCTACTCGCCCCGGATATACACCCGTACCTGTTGCGGAGGAGATCTCGCGCACCTGTTTTGTGATCGAGGCGATCAAGGAAAAGTTTGACGTGCCGGTCTCCATCGACACCTACAAGCCGGAAGTTGCCGAGGCGGGGATCCTTGCGGGCGCGGACATGGTCAATGATATCTGGGGCCTGCGCGCGGACGACCGCATGGCATCGGTTGTGGCGACGCACAGGGTTTCCGTTTGTCTGATGCACAATCGAAAGACGCCGCAGTACGAGGATCTGATCCCGGATATGCTTGCGGATCTTGCGGAGAGCATCAGCATCGCGAAAAATGCCGGAATCCCGGAGGAACGGATCCTGCTTGACCCGGGGATCGGTTTTGCAAAGAATACGCAGGAAAACCTTGCCGTGATGCGGGAGCTTGAACGCTTTACGGAGCTTGGCTTTCCGGTGATGCTTGCGACATCGAGAAAATCCGTGATCGGCAACACCCTGAATCTTCCCGTGACGGAGCGGGAAGAGGGAACACTTGCCACTACGGTGCTCGGCTACATGAAGGGCTGTTGCTTTTTCCGCGTGCATGATGTAAAGGCAAACCGACGTGCCCTGGACATGGTAAAGGCAATACAACATGGATAAGATCATCATAAAAGACTTGGAAATATTCGCGCACCACGGTGTGCTCCCCGAGGAAAAGGCAAAGGGCCAGCCCTTTCTCGTGACAGCGGAGCTTTATCTCTCGCTGCGGGAAGCGGGCATGGAGGACGACCTTGCAAAGACCGTCAACTATGCCGAGGCTGCCGCGTGCATCGAGGAGGTCATGACCCAGGAAAAGTATGACCTGATCGAGGCTGCGGCGGAGAGTGTTGCGGGGGCACTGCTCACAAAATACGAATCGGTGAAAAAGGTGCACGTCCGCGTTTCCAAGCCCGAGGCACCTATTCCTATGACCTTTGATACGGTGATGGTGGACATCACACGGAAAAAACATATCGCCTATCTCTCCATCGGCTCTAATTTGGGAGACAGGGAGGGGTATCTCGACTATGCGGTGGAACAGCTCTCCAAGGATGAGTACATCCGTGTGAACAAGGTGTCCAATTATATAGAAACAAAGCCCTTCGGAGATGTGGAGCAGGACGACTTTTTAAATGGCTGTCTGGAAATAGAAACGCTCTATGATCCGCGGGAGCTTCTCTCCGTGATCCATGATATCGAGAACGGCGCCGGAAGAAAACGCCTCATTCACTGGGGCCCGCGCACATTGGATATCGACATCCTGCTCTATGACAGGGATATCATCATGGAGGAGGATTTAAAGATCCCGCATACCTGGATGGCAAAACGGTATTTTGTATTGGAGCCGCTGGTGGAGATCGCGCCCTATGCGTATCATCCCGGCTTTTCGAAAACGGCTCTGGAACTCTTATATATTTTAGAAGAAAAAGAACCTAAGACAGAGACAGAAGACAAAGAATAGGGAGGTAAGCGATGGCGTACAAGATGTTTGCAGCAATCTATGTCGGTTCTAGCGAGCTTGTCTGCTCGATCTACGCGATCAACGCAAAGAAGAGCTTCTCGCAGGTGGACACCGTGAGCCACATCATCGAGCTTGGCCGTGATACCTACAAGAGCGGTGCGATCAAGACCGATTCGCTCTTAAAGGTGTGCGAGGTGTTAAACGGATTCCGGAGAAAAATGAAGGAGTACCAGGTGACGGAGTACCGCGCCTATGCAACGAGTGCCATCCGCGAGGCGGAAAACAGGGTGCTCGCTTTGGAGTACATCAGGCGCAACACGGGGCTTGACGTTTCCGTGCTGTCCAATTCCGAGCAGAGATATATGATCTTTAAAGGTCTGGTGGCCAAGCAGAAGGAATTCCATCAGGTGATCAGCAAGAATACTGCCATCGTGGATGTCGGTGCCGGCAGCGTTCAGGTGTCGCTCTTTGACAAGAACAACCTGATCGTGACGGAGAATCTGCACATCGGTGCCGTCAGAGTCCGCG
>CACZPL010000128.1 GCA_902783015.1 uncultured Lachnospiraceae bacterium | reverse complement strand
TGCGTCCGCAGGGAATGCCGCCGCAGGGAATGCCGCCGCAGGGTATGCGTCCGCAGGGAATGCCACCGCAGGGAATGCCACCACAAGGAATGCCGCCACAGGGCAGACCGCCGATGGGACAGCCGCCGCAGGGTATGCCTCCGGTAGGACAGCCGCAGCCCATGAAGATGCCAGAAGCTCCCAAGGAGGAACCGAAGGTACAGGAGGTTCCGTTGAAGGAAGTTCCGGAGCAGTCGGCACCTGCACCGCAACCGACACCTGCACCGCAACCGGCACCTGCACCGCAACCGGCACCTGCACCGCAGCCGACACCTGCACCGCAGCCGGCACCTGCACCGCAGCCGGCACCTGCACCGCAGCCGGCACCTGCACCGCAACCGGCACCTGCACCGCAACCGGCACCCGCACCGCAACCGGCACCCGCACCGCAACCGGCACCCGCACCGCAGCCGGCACCCGCACCGCAATCGCAGGCTCCGGGCAGTCTGTTGACACAGCAGGGTGACAGACCGGTGCCGCATTTAGTGAGAAAAAAGACCGGCGAGATCATCTATTTTGACAAGCCGGAGTTTACCTTGGGCCGCTCGGAAAAAGCAGATCACATGATCGGTGACAATTCCGATGTCAGCCGCATTCACGCCACCATCATTCAGAAAAACGGTGTGAACTATATTTTGGACAATGAATCTACAAACCACACCTATGTGGACGGAACGCCTTTAGAGCCCGGAAAAGAAGTGCTCTTAAAGAACGGCGCCGTTGTGAACATGGGAAATGAAGAGTTTGTATTCCGCCTCAGGAAGGAAGATTAAACATATGGAATACACTGCTGCATATCATACCGATGTGGGAATCTCGAAAAAGACAAATCAGGATTCGCTGGCAATCAAGATCATCGATACGCCGGACGGACAGGTGACCTTTGCCGTCGTATGTGACGGCATGGGTGGTCTGGCCAAGGGAGAGCTTGCCAGCAAGGAACTGACAGAGGCCTTCTGCACATGGTTCGATGAGGTGTTCGCGGAGGATGCCGCAAACGGTAGCTTTGACGAGGGCGCTTTGATAGAGCAGTGGAATGAGATCATACAGGTTCAAAACAGAGAGCTGGCGCTGTACGGACAGAGAAACAGCCTGCAGCTCGGCACTACGATCTCTGCGATCTTGATGTATAAGGACACATATTACATTGTACACGTCGGAGACAGCAGAGTATACCATCTGACAGACCGTGCGGTCCAGCTGACAAAGGATCAGTCTCTGGTCCAGCGCGAGATGGACGCGGGGAGACTGACCCCGGAGCAGGCAAAGGTGGATCCGCGACGCAGCATCCTGCTACAGTGCGTCGGTGCATCGCCCATTGTGGAACCGGATTTCATGAAGGGCGATATCCAAAAGGACACGGTCTATATGCTGTGTTCGGACGGATTCAGACATCAGATCTCGGAGGATGAAATCCTTGCGAAGCTCGGGCCGGAGGCATGTACAGATGCCGGGACCATGAAGGTCGGCTGTGCATTCTTAACGGAGCTTGTAAAGGAGCGCCGCGAGACGGATAACGTCACCGTGGTCGTAGTAAAAGCAGCGTAGGAGTTGGCGTTCAATGACGAAGGAAGGAACCGTACTTGACGGAAAATATGAAATATGGAAAGAAGTCGGTCGCGGTGGTATGTCCATCGTCTATTTGGCGCGCGATAAACACTTAAACAAGCAGTGGGCAGTCAAGGAGATCAAAAACGACGGCTCCAAATCCACGGAAACTTTGCTGAAAGGCTTGGAACGCGAGGCAAATATCCTGAAAAACGTGGATCATCCCGTGCTGCCGCGTATCGTAGATATCATCGACCAGTCGGGAACGATCTATGTTGTCATGGACTTTATCGAAGGTATCACCATCAGCGACCGTTTAAAGGAGGATGGTGCACAGCCGCAGGAGCTCGTGATCGAGTGGGGCCTGCAGCTGGCTTCGGCTTTAGACTATCTGCACAACATGAATCCGCCCGTGATCTATCGAGACATGAAGCCGTCGAACGTCATGATCCGTCCCGAGGGCGGCGTCAAGTTGATCGACTTCGGAACTGCGAAGGAATATGAAATAGAAAATAACGCCGACACAACGGCACTCGGTACACGCGGTTACGCGGCACCGGAGCAGTTCGGCGATTCCAAGGGCCGCGGCATCTATAATACGGATGCCCGAACCGATATCTATAACCTCGGTGCGACCCTGTACCACATCGTTACGGGCATGAACCCATGCGAACCGCCCTACGAGATGAAACCGATCCGCGAGTGGAATCCGGCGCTCTCCTCGGGTCTTGAGAAGATCATCTTAAAGTGTACGCAGCCGGACCCGAACGATCGATATCAAAACTGTAAAGAACTGATCTATGCGTTAGAGCATTATAATGAGCTCGATGATGAACATCGCAAAAAGAACAAGCGCAGAGTCGCTTTGTTTGCGACCACCGCGATCCTTTCGCTGGTGTCGCTCGGCGTATCTCTTATGGGTTACCGCGAGCTTTCAAAGATCAGACTAAATAACTATAACCAGTTGATCGAAGAGGGAAACAACATCCTCACCTCATCGGAGCCGAATTATGCGGAGGCGCAGGATTTCTATAAGCGCGCTTTAGAGCTTGACGGTTCGGAGACCGAGGCCTATATCGGCTACATCGATGCCCACGTGGAGGAATACAGATCCGGCATTGCCGAGGGCGGTGACACCGAGGCGTTGCAAAAGAAGCTGAAGAGCGGTCTGCAGACGGTGGCCAACCGTGTGAAAGAAGGCTACGGCGGCGTGGACAAAAACTACGACGTTCTCTATGAGATCGGTTTTACCTACTATAATGAGCTTTCGGACCTGAAGACCGCATCCAAGTATTTCAAGCTCGCGCGTGAGCACGCAGAGGGGAATGACAATGAGGCGGTGTATTATGCTGCCATCTGCGATATGATCTCGCTCTCGAATGCCGATGATCTTCTGACTGAGGTGGACGGCTTTAAGAGCACGCTTTTGGGCGGCAATAACGACAGACGTTTCGACCATTATAAGACCATCGGAAATATCTATACGAGCTATCTGGAGAGTAATCACAAGGACGGCGCAGGCTACAGTGTTGCAAAGCGCGAGACTGAATTCCTGGAGACTGCGATTGCCGAGCTCGAGAGTTCTGATCTGACGGAGACACAGAAGAACGATTATAAATATGTTTATCTGAACAATCTGATCGCGGCTTATGTGCAGCTTGCAAAGGAAGAAGAACCGCAGGTAAACTACGAGAATGCAGTGTACCGCACGGAGGATCTGGAGGAGGTTATGACCTCCATGGAGTACCAGACCAAGAGAACGCTGATCGGCGGAACTTTTGACAATGAGTACAACACAAACTATGTAAACAAGATGTCCGCGAAGGCGACATATTACATGGAGCTTTCCGAGGACAAGAGCGCGCTCGACCCGGCGGTGACGGAGGTTTACCGCACAGCCTGCGATAAGCTCGGAAAGAACAATAAGTTTTCCGCGCGCATCTATTCGGAGTACATGAAGTACTTGTACGATGTGCTCGGGGAAAATCTTGCGCTCTGGAGCAAGGACAGCACGGGAGCGTACAAGGAACTCCTCTCCGTGTTTGAGGAGAGCAAGGATGTAGCGGATATCGAGTCCAACGCAAACTGGAGAAAGATCTCCGACAGGATCGAAAAGGCGCAGGCCGAGGGATCGAAGGCGGAGAAGCCGTCGGACGATAAGACGGGAGAGTGATGGTCATGGAAAATATGTATCAAATATGTTTTTATGGCGGTCTGATCCTGGCGATCGCGCTGTTTGTCCTTACGGTGATCCTGTTCTTCGTATTGCGGATCCCGCACACCATCGGTGAGCTGACAGGGAGCAATGCCAGAAAGTCCATCAAGGGCATGAGTAAGGGCGCGAGCAAAACCTTAAGTCAGAGCGTGACAAAAAAGGAACAGGCAAAATACTACAACGTGGGCACCGGCAAGATCACGGTCAAGGAGGCTGCGGGAGAACCGGCCAACTCGAATTCCGGTGAGATTCCGAGTGAAGAGGAGACCGAGGTTCTCGGCGCCGGCAGACTTGCGCCGAGCGAAGAGGTGACGGAGGTTCTCGGTGCCGGACGGTTTGCGGCGGACGAGGAGGCAACGGATGTTCTCATAGATACGGATGAGGAGGCAACAGCCGTCTTAAGTTCAAAAGAGTTTGATAACGATGCGGCAACGGATGTCTTGACCGGAGGTGCAGGCGAAGACGAAGCGACGGATGTGTTGACTACCGACTATGCAGACGGTGACGAAGCGACGGATGTGCTGACCACCGACTACGCAGGAGGAGATGAAGCAACGGATATCCTGACCGGAAACGACGGCTTTGATAACGATGCGGCAACGGATGTTTTGACAGGTAATATTCCCGCATTCGGCGGGACTGCGGAGAAACCGCAATGGGAAGCAAAGAGCGCGGGGCGAGGGATCAACAATCCGAAGATCCGCGTGATCACGAATGTAATTGTGGTAAACACGGAAGAAAAGCTGTAAGGAGGTGTGGGAAAGATGAGAGCATTTATTAAGAGACAGAGCAAAACAAAAAAGATCATAGCACTCATGCTTGCTGTCGTGCTGGCGTTGGTTCCGCTTGTCTCACATCTCGGACCTCGAAGCGGCGCGCGGGCGGCGGGCGAGGAATATACCTTTGCCCTCGGTGAGATCGGTCTGACCTGTGATGAGGAGACCGGCGAGGTAAAGCTTTCCGAGGATGCCGATGCCGAGAAGGCGTATACGGTTCCCGCGTCGATCCTGGGCGAGGAAGGATTTGATTATGCGTTTTCCGCAAATCTCTTCGACAAAGAGGAAAGTCTTGCGGCGCAGGAGATCACAGTCTCCGAACCGGAGTTTTACCTGTGCGGCGAGGGAGAATTTGCCGTTGATGCAGAGGGAAATGTGACGGGAGCGGAGAAGATCGGCAAAAAGACAAAGCTTACCGCGGGAAGTAAGATCAAACTTGTGTTTATGACAACCAAGGGCGAGGATAAGACCGTACTTGCCCCGGTGACTGTCACCATCGGTGAGGCGGAGGCGCTTGCGGCCCCTGTGTGGAAGGATGGCGACGGAAACGATTCGGAAGCGGACGGGGTGTACGGCCCGGAAACTGTGCAGCTTGCGGGCGCAAACTATGCCGGAATCGGAACCGTGAAATATGCCTACGGCGAAAAGGCCGAGGTTACGACAGAGGATGAGATCGATACGTGGAGCGAGAGCACCAAGGTGCGTCCTTCCGAGAATATGGAAGGCTGGTACGGCTACGCAGGCGTATTTGTGGATAACAAGCTTGTGGATATCGCTTGCACTGAGAATAAGGTAAAGATCGATGCTACGGCACCGGAGGCGCTTACCTATGAGCTTGCCGACGCATCGGCCGCAGGCGCGAAGATCGTGGGAAGCACGATTTATTTCCCGAAGGAAGCTGCTGCTCCGGCGCTGTCGTTTGTTGTCACCGATTCGTTAAATGCGGACGGAAGCTTAGAAGCGGACGGCATTTCCGGTACCGTGACAAAGGGGACGATTTCCGAGGATAAAAAGAGTGTAAGCTATCTCTTTACACCTGACGAGATTGCGGAGGATACGAAGGTGACCTTTGTGGGAAGAGATGCCGCAGGCAATGCGGGAGAGGCTCTTACGCTGACCTATTCCCCCGTGAACCGAGATCTGCACTTTGTGGGAACACCCGTGATCAAGGCTCCGGTAACAGACGGCGGCTATACCAAGGAAACCGCCGAACTCACCTTTACCCTTGAATCCGGCTATCAGTTTGAGAAATATAGTATTGTCGGAAAGAAGTCCGGGGGCTTTGCGGCTTATGATTCCGGCAATGTGACAATCGGTAACGGTGAACCGATTGAAAACGGCAATTATCAGACAACCGTGACCGCGATCATTCCGGCTGCGGTTCAGGATGAGACAACCTTCGCCGTGAAGGATCTGACCATCACGGCAACAGACGCAAAGATGAGTGCCACCGCAAAGGTGGATGCAAATTATGTATTTGATACGACAAAACCCGTTGTGTCAAATGTAAAGCTTCAGAAAAAGAGCGGTGCATCCTGGGTGGATGTCAAAGCAAGTGAGGTGACGGAGGACGGAGATTACTTTGTGTTTGATCCGGAACCCGATATGTTCCGCTACTATTTTGATGTAAAGGATCCGGCCGGCAATGTGAGCGCGGAGCTCATCAAAGCAAGCTATGACGGCAATGCCGTTACAGCGCAGAAAATCTCCGGCACGGCTTTCGCGTGCGTGGTCGCTCCGGGCGTGGATGATCCGGATCCCTTTAAGGTTCGCGCGGTTGATCTTGCGGGAAATACATCGGATGCGGCAGTGGGCAATTATCGAGTGATCACCGTTGATTCAATGCTTCGCATTGCGAAGGGATCCACCATCGTAAGTCCCGAGGGTGCGACCTTTGATGATCTTACCTCCGGCGCGGTGACAGGTGTTCCCTACGTGTTCAAGATCATTGCAACCTCGGCTTATGATGTGACAATGATCAAGATCACCGGTGAAAACGGCCTGGAATTTGTTCCGGAAAAGATCGAAGACAAGACAGAGAACAATAAGAGCTATGAGATCAGCCATCGCAAGGTGTTCACAGGAACGGTGACTATCCCGGAGGCGGAACTTAAAAAGAATCAGGCACTTCGCAGCCTGAAGATTGAGGTGAGGGATGACCATGATCAGACGGCAGAGCGCGTGCTCGGCGATCTGCTCTATGATCAGACCAGGCCCGTGATCACGACGGCGGACGGCAAGGAACTTTCTGCGGATAAGAAGTGGTATAAAACCGATTATGAGCTCGGCGTGAACATCACGGCAGGGGATCTTGCGGATCCCGAGGAGTCGGATATCGCCTGGGCCAAATACAGCATTTCCAATTCCGTGGAAGATAAAGAACAAGATATAGAAGTTAGCGGAAGAACGGTAAGCGCTACCGTGAAGGTGCCGGAATCCACATCCGTGGAAGGTACCATGATCACCTTTGACGCTGCGGATCTGGGAGGCAATCACCTCGCCGAACCGAATACCGCGATCATCCGTGTGGACAAAACGAAACCGAGGATCACAGATATGACCTTGGACGGTCATGCCGCAACCAAGGGTGTGACCTATAAGGACAAGGTAACCGTAGGCGTCGTCGCATCGGATAATCTGACGCTTTCCGCACTGAAGCTATATTCCGTAAGTGCTGACGGAAAGGAAAAGGAGCTTGTCACAAAGAAACTGGCCTCCGAAAAGAGTGCGTATGCGGAAGCAGTTACCGAGGATATCGTATACAATATCGATACAAAGAAGCTGAAGGACGGAAAATGGACCGTTAAGGCTGTCGCAGTCGATGCGGCGGGAAATGAATGTGCGGCCGGAAGACTCTCCTTTACGGTGGACAACACGAGGCCGTAAGTTGCACTCAAGGTGATAAAGGGCAGCCATGGCGGTAAGCATCCGGTTCGACAGAAGGACGGCACCATACGCGATTCCTTCTATAGAACGAACGTGACTGTTCGCTTGTCCCTGCGGGATGCAAACATTGATCTGAACAATGTTTTGGTGAGTGACAACGGCGTGCCCGTCAAGGTGAAGTGGACGAAGAAGGCAGATGCATATTATGAGGCAACCGCTATCGTAAAGGCTGAGGATATGCATTACTTCTCCATCGATGCCACGGATAATTCCGGTAATGATGCGAAGGGTGATGCTCTCGAGTTTATGATCGACAAGATCGTGCCGGAGGTGGACAACCTGACAATCGGGGGTTATACACCGGACATGCTGATCTATGCGATCAAGGGAAATGTGAAGCTCTCTGCAGATCTTAAAGATAATTATTCCTTCGGTGATGTGGAAGTGATCATGACGGATCCGAACGGAAGCACCTATACTGTTTATAAGGAAAACCTTGATCTCGAAGCATATGATCTTTCGGAAACACTGACGGTGGACCTTGCGACAAAGAAGGGTAACAAGTCGCTCTATGACGGTAAATGGAGCGTTAAGCTGATCGTAAAGGATCTTGCGGGCAATAAGGTAACTACGGATACGTATAAGTTTATCGTAGATAATACGGTACCGGTAGTGACCGCTAAGGTGGCCTCCGGTGTGGGCGGCGGAAAACGGCCGTTAAAGAACTTTGACGGTACATCCTACGACTACTACAACCGCAGTGATGTGGGCGTGGAGCTGACCTGTAAGGATGACAACTTAAAGAGCGTAGAGGTAAAGGACAATGATTCCGTGTTGGATGCCGTGACCTGGAATAAGCGGGAGGACGGCACCTATGTTGCAAATATTATGGTCAGCGGAGACGGTGTGCACAAGATTACCGTGAAGGGCTTCGACTACTCCGGAAACGAATCCGATCCGGTGATGGTGGAATTCGTGCGCGACACGGTTCTTCCGGTGGTGAGTGCAAATATCGGCGGAGGTTCCGTTTATTCGGAGAGCATGGGTACCGTGGATGTAACGGGTACTGCGAACGTGATCACCTCCGTGACGGATATGACGGTGGATCCCGAGGACTTAAACTTCCGCGCCGTCGTGAAAAAACCGAACATGGGCGAGACCGTATCGGCTGCAAAGACACAGGCAAACAGAACCTTCACCTTCTCGGAAGAAGCGGATTACAGCTTAGAGCTTTACGCCGTCGATATGGCGGGCAATCAGGGACCGACCAGAAACGTGAGCTTCCGCGTTGACAATACGGCGCCGGAGCTTACCATTACAGGTACGGAGAAATCCGCGGAACCCATCGAGGTTACCTGCAGTATGCAGGAGTCCTTCTGGTGGGATATGAGAAATGTGGATATCAGTATCACGCGAACACTTGGTGAGGGCGGCTCGGTTCCTACGGCATCGCTTTCACCCCAGGGTTCCAGTGCTTCCACTACCGTAAAGCTGACGGATACCGGACGCTATGAGGTGCGCATGACCGCAACGGATCGTGCGGGTCATACGGCGGAGGCAAGCAAGACCTTCATCATCGATGCGGATGCACCGAAGCTGACACTGAAGGCAAGCTATACCGACAAGGACAGAAAGAGCGTATTGCTTGAGAACTACGAGGCTGCAAAGAACGACAGCAGCGTGAATTTCTATGCCAGCGTGGATGAGATCTTCTTCGACAACCAGAAGGTAACCCTGAAGGGCTGGGTTGAAGATATCGACGGCAATCGCGAAGACCTTTCCTTTGACGGCTTTACCGCAAACGGAAAGCAGCTCACGGAGTACACAGAGGACTTTAAGAAGGACGGTATCTATCATATCGAGCTTGCGGCAGAGGATGAGGCCGGCAACAAGAGCGAGGACGAGATCAACTTTACGATAGATACCGAAAAGCCGATCATCGGCGATCTTTCAAAATATATGGGCAATGCGGACGGTTATGTCACCGGCTTTACCTGGGATGAGGATCTCGATAAGCTGGTAAAGGATCTGACGGTTTGCGATACACACGTATATTTAAACGGAAAAGAATACGACGGTAACACGGAACTTAGTGACGGCTTCTACAAGCTGCAGGTGGTTTCCGTGGATGAGCTCGGACACGAGGCAAAATCCGATGAGATCGCGTTCACGCTTGATTCCGTGGGACCCGAGTTTATTGTGACGGGTGTGGAGAAGAATCAGATCAAGAATGAATCCTACAACATCACGGTGTCTCTCCAGCTCGATGAGGATACGCTGACCAAGGTAAGCCTGAACGGACAGGATATCCCCGTGGTTGAGAATTCTTCCATGATCACAGTAACCGAAAAGGGAGATTACAAGCTTACCATGTCCGCAACGGACAAGGCGGGCCATATCTCCGAGGAGGAAATTGACTTTACCTACGGAACAAAGCTTCCGCTGTGGCCGTTCATCGCAGGCGGAGCCGGCGCACTCGTACTGATCCTCCTCCTGATCTTCCTGTTAAAACGCAAAAAATCAGAGTAAGGATATGTACAAAGCAGTTATTTTCGATATGGACGGTGTCATCACCGACACCGAAAAGCTATACCGCCGTTTTCAGTACGAGACCGGCGAGGAATACGGAATCCCGCGGGAGCGTATGACCCCGGTCCTCGAGCATATCGCGGGCGGAAACAGATACACGAACAAGGAGGTCTTCCGTTCCTTCATCGGTGACTCACCGGAGTATTTTGAATTCCGCGAGCGCATGCTGCAAAAGCTGGATGCATTTATCGCCGAAAACGGTGTGGAGTTAAAAGCCGGCGTGATAAAGACCCTGACGGCACTGAAGGAAAAGGGGCTGAAGATCGGGCTTGCAACCTCCACGGACCGTGAACGTGCGCTGCCGAAGCTGAGGCAGCACGATCTGGAGAAATATTTCGATGCCCTGATTTTCGGCGCGGATCTTCCCGCCGGACACGGGAAGCCGAACCCGGACATCTATCTTTCGGCCTGTGAAAAGCTGGGAGTGGATCCTGCGGAGGCCATCGGCGTGGAGGATTCCAAAAACGGCGTACAGGCCGTAAAACGCGCAGGCATGTACTGCGTCATGGTGATCGACCTGATTCCGCCCGATGCGGATACGGAGCCGTATACGGACAGGGTCTATGAAAGAATGGATGATATGCTGGAGTTGCTCTGATTTTCATCTTGAATCCATATGAGAAAAAGGAGAATGACAATGAATTTACTGGTGGTAATATTGAAAAAAGCAGACCTAATAAATGACATCTGTCATGCCCTGGCGGAAGCGAAGATCCCCGGCGGGACCATCATCGACGGTAAAGGTATGGCCGGTGTGCTTGAGACCATGACCGATCTGCCCATCTTCGGTATGTTAAAATCCATCTTGGCAGACGATGATGACGACGATACGGTCAAGACACTCTGGCTCGTGATGAACGATGAGGAGCTTGACCGCGCAAAATCAGCCATCCATGAGGTGGCGGCACTCGACGAACCCAATACCGGGATCATGTTTGCGCTGCCAGTCACTTTTGTAGAGGGATTGGGGGCATAAAAATGGAACTCAATACTCTCACATTTATTGCAATCATTTTGCTCGCGGCACTGATCGCCGGCAAGATTGTAAAGCAGGTAAAGTTGCCGAATGTCACCGGTTACCTGATCATCGGACTCCTGATCGGGCCGCACTGCCTCGGGGTCATCACCCAGGAGGTCATCGACGGTATGAATGTGGTCACCCAGTTTGCGCTCGGGTGCATCGCTTTTTCCATCGGGCAGCAGTTCAAGATCAGCTTCCTGAAAAAGGTCGGAAAATCCCCCATAGTCATAGGCGTTACCGAGGGACTCGGCGCAGTGATCGTGGTAGACACCATGTTGCTTGTTCTTGGCTTTGATGTCCAGTTTTCCCTGGCTATGGGTGCCATCGCCAGTGCTACCGCGGCGGCATCCACGCTGATGATCGTCAAGCAGTACAAATCAAACGGACCCGTGACCAATACATTGCTGCCGGTGGTTGCTTTGGACGACGCCGTGGCTTTGATGATGTTCGGTATCTCCATGGCTATTGCGAATATGATCAGTGCAAGCGGAGAAAAGAGTGTCGGCGAGCTTTTGCTCGACCCGTGCATCGAGATCCTCGGGGCCCTCGCCTTCGGTGCGGTCCTTGGCGTGATCATGGTCATCCTGGTACGGTTTTACACAGGCCGCGGAAACAGGCTTGCCATCACTATCATGATGATCGCCCTCACGGTGGGTGTCTCCGATATGGTGGGATTCTCATCCCTCCTTGCCTGCATGGCACTCTCCATGGTGTTTGTCAACCGCTCCAAGTTCCGCGAGAAGATCTACGAGCCCTTGGACCGCATGACACCGCCCATCTACATGATGTTCTTCATTTTGTCCGGCGCATCGCTGGATGTCACGATCATCACTTCGGTGGGACTGGCCGGTGCTGTCTATGTGATCGGGCGCGTGATCGGAAAGCAGATCGGTGCGGCTGTCGGGGCCAGGCTTTCCAAGGCCCCCGCTCCCGTCAGAAAATACCTCGGACTCACGCTCATCCCCCAGGAAGGTGTATCCATCGGTCTTGCGACTGTGGCGGCCTCATCATTTCCGGCCTTCGGGCCGCGGATCCGCACCATTGTGCTGTGCGGTGTCGTGATCTACGAGCTTGTGGGACCGGTCATTACGAAGACTGTCTTAAAGCGCGCGGGTGAGATCGAGGAGCCCATGAAAGCGGCGGCAAAATAAAGTGAAAAAAATGCTTTCAATTATGAAGGATATATGTTATAATCCTTGCGTTATTGTGAGAAATTTCTATTTTTTACAGGAGGAAGATCATGAAAAGAGTTAAGACTTTGACAGCCGGAACACTCTCTAACACAGTTGCAAAGGGCGGCTGCGGCGAGTGCCAGACATCCTGCCAGTCTGCTTGCAAGACAAGCTGCACGGTCGGAAATCAGAGCTGCGAGAACAAGGAAAATAAGTAATACGGAATCACTAATACTATAAAGAAAAAAGCGTAATAAAGAGGGCTTTTTTGTCCTCTTTATTCGGTTTGTTAGGAGAAGACATGGTACATCGTTACCGATCGGGCGGGTACGATATCGTCTTGGACGTCGCAAGCGGCGCTGTACATGTGGTGGACGATCTGATGTATGACATGATCGGTCTTGAAGAAGAGCATGTACCCAGGGATGAGATCATCCGTATCGTCAAAGAAAAATACAAAGACTCCTATTCCGATGAAGATATAGCAGATTCCTTTTCCGATATCGACGAGTTGACCGAAGCCGGTCAGCTCTTTACAGAAGACGTATATAAAGATGTTGTCGTTGACTTCAAAAAGCGAAAGACCGTGGTAAAGGCCCTGTGCCTCCACATCGCGCACGACTGTAATCTCGCATGCAAGTACTGCTTTGCGGACGAGGGCGAGTATCACGGACAAAAGCGAGAGCTCATGCCCTTTGAGGTCGGGAAGCAGGCGCTGGATTTTTTAATAGAAAACTCCGGCAGCCGCACGAACCTCGAGGTGGATTTCTTCGGCGGTGAGCCGCTGATGAATTTCGAAGTCGTAAAGCAGCTGGTGGCCTACGGCAGAAGCCGTGAGAAGGAGGCAAACAAGAACTTCCGCTTCACACTGACCACCAACGGCATGCTCCTAAACGATGAAGTGATCGACTTTTGCAATGCGGAGATGTCTAATGTCGTCCTGTCCTTAGACGGACGCAAGGAGGTCAACGACCGCATGCGTCCCACGAGAAACGGCAAAGGAAGCTATGACATCATCGTTCCGAAGTTCAAGCATTTCGTGGAAAAGCGCGGTGACAAGAGCTATTATGTAAGAGGCACCTTCACCCGTAAGAATCTGGATTTTTACGAGGATTTCAAGGAAATGGCGGATCTCGGTTTTACGGAGATCTCCATTGAGCCCGTTGTGCTCCCGCCGGAGAGCGAATACGCACTTCGCGAGGAGGATATCCCGAAGATCTGCGAGGAATATGATAAGCTGGCAGCGGATATTGTCCGTCGCGCCAAGGCGGGTAAGCCGGTGAACTTCTTCCATTTTAAGGTGGATCTGACCGGAGGCCCCTGCGTGTACAAACGCTTATCGGGATGCGGATCGGGCACGGAGTATCTTGCGGTCACACCGCAGGGCAAGCTGTTCCCGTGTCACCAGTTCGTGGGAATCGACGGCTTTGAGCTCGGAGATGTGTGGCAGGGCGTTACCAACACGGAGATGACAAACGAGTTTAAGTGTTGCAACGTGTACGCCAAGGAAAAATGCAGGGATTGCTTTTCGCGGTTCTACTGCTCGGGCGGCTGCGCGGCAAACTCGTATCTGTTCCACGGACATATATTAGATGCCTATGATATAGGCTGTAAGCTTCAACAGAAGCGCCTTGAGTGCGCTATTATGATAAATGCGGCATTAAGTGATAATTAGAAGGAGAGTAAGAAAGGTCATGAAAAAGGCAAAAAGAAATGCGGTAATCGCCATACTGGTCTTCCTGCTGCTTTTGGCAGGCGGTATCTACATGGCAGTCATGGGTGTCGGCCCGAACGAATCCGGCAGGGCAGAGGATATCCACCTCGGTCTTGATCTGCAGGGCGGTCTTTCCGTCACCTACGAGATCACGACAAAGGGTGCGACAAGTGAGGAGATCGATGCGACCATCGACAAGTTAGAGCGAAGAGTGCATGCGGTCAACGACGAGGGCGAGGTATATATGGAAGGCAACGACCGTATCACCGTAGAGCTCCCGATGGATACCTCCAAGACCGACGCACATGAAGTATTGGACGAGCTCGGTAAGCCCGGTAAGCTCGAGTTCATCGACGAGGAAAACGAGGCAAAGCGCGAGAAGGGCGAGGCCTATGAGACCGTTCTGACCGGTGCCGATGTCAAGGATGCGGCTGCCGGCGTGGATTCCAACAACGCAAACGGCGTAAAGGACTACGTGGTCCAGCTTGCTTTAAACGACGAGGGCGCGCGTAAGTTTTCCGAGGCGACGGCAGCAGCAGTTCAGAAGGACCCGCATGGCCTTATCTATATCGTATATGATGATCAGGTTGCAAGCGCACCGCGCGTGCAGACACAGATTTCGGACGGCAGCGCCGTGATCAACGGCATGGAGGATTACGAAAGAGCGGAGCAGCTCGCCTCCACCATCAAGATCGGTGCGCTTCCGCTGGAGCTTGAGCAGCTGCAGTACAACATTGTGGGCGCAAAGCTCGGACGTGAGGCGGTTTCCTCCTCCTTAAAGGCAGGTGCCATCGGCCTCGGTATCGTGGCGCTGATCATGATCGTGATCTACCTTGTGCCCGGTTTTGTGGCATCCGTCGCTCTTGCGGCATACATCGTGCTCATGCTTTTGATCCTGAGCATCCGAGACATCACACTGACGCTTCCGGGTATTGCGGGTATCCTGCTCTCCATCGGTATGGCAGTGGATGCAAACGTCATCATCTTCACCCGTATCAAGGAGGAGATCGCGGCGGGACAGAACGTAAAGAATGCAGTAGATGCAGGCTTCTCAAAGGCCTTCTCCGCTATTTTGGACGGTAATATCACAACCCTGATCGCAGCCTTCGTGCTGATCGCGCTTGGCTCCGGAAGTATCCGCGGCTTCGCGATCACGCTGATGATCGGTATCGTGCTCTCCATGTTTACCGCATTAGTCATTACCAAGCTGCTCTTAAAGAGCCTTGTAAACTTAGGCCTTTCCAATGAAAAGCTCTTCGGCCGCGCCAAGGAGCCGAAGGTGCCGAACTATACAAAGAATTTCAAGATCTTCGGTGCTATCTCTCTGCTGGTCATCATCGCAGGACTTGCCTTCCTCGGTGTGAACGCAGGCAGAAAGGGAAATGTATTAAATTTCGCGCTCGAGTTTACCGGCGGTACATCCACCACCGTAACCTTCGAGGAGCAGTATGATCTTGCGCGTTCCGAGAAGGAGGTTGTTCCGGTCATCACCGATGCGACCGGTGCTTCCGCATCCCAGATCCAGATCCAGACAGTTGAGGGAACCAACCAGGTGATCTTCAAGACGCCTGAGCTCTCCGAGGAAATGTCTAAAGACTTAGACAAGGCACTGCATGACAACTTCACGATCAGCGAGATCAGCTTCCAGAGTATCAGCTCCACCATTTCCGGTGAGATGCGTAAGGATGCTATCATCGCCATCGTCATCGCAACCATCCTCATGCTGATCTACATTGCCATCCGTTTCTCGGATGTCAAGTTCGGTGTCAGCGCCGTGCTCGCACTGCTGCACGACGTGCTGGTTGTATTCGCAGCCTACTCGATCTGCTGGCTGTCGGTGGGCAACACCTTCATCGCATGTATGCTTACCGTGCTCGGTTACTCCATCAACGCGACGATCATCATCTTCGACCGTGTGCGTGAGAACATGAGAAACGCCGGCCCGAAGGAGAAGCTGGACGCGATCGTAAACAAGAGTATCGCGCAGACCTTTACGAGAACGATCTACACCTCTTTGACCACCTTTGTCATGGTGCTCGTGCTCTTCATCCTGGGTGTCAGCTCCCTGAAGGAGTTCACGCTGACCCTGATGGTAGGTATCATCTGCGGCGGTTACTCTTCCGTATGTATCTCGGCTCCGCTGTGGTACACCTTAAAGACAAAGCTCGGCAAGAAAGAGAATGCTTAATTTTTGAAATAAAACCCTGCTCGCTTGCGAGCAGGGTTTTTGTATTTAGGAGTCTTATGGAAAAAGAGTGGCGAATGCACGCATTTCGTGCAGACTTTAATAAAATAGCGGCAGAGCATAAGATCTCGCCGGTGACCGCGCGGGTGCTGGTCAACCGCGGACTCACGGAGCCGGAGGCAATCGAGACCTATCTGCATGCGGGCTACGAAAAGACCCACGATCCATTCCTCATGAAGGACATGGAAAAGGCCTGTGCCATCATGGCGGAGAAGCTTAAGAGCGGCATGCATATCCGCATCATCTCCGACTACGATGTGGACGGGGTGATGTCGAATTACATATTGTTAAAAGGGTTGGAAGGAGCTTCGCGCTTCGCGCGAATCTCCTACGAAATCCCCGACCGCATGACTGACGGCTACGGCATCAACGAACGTATCGTGCGCGAGGCCCATGCGGACGGTGTAGACACGCTGATCACCTGTGACAACGGTATTGCGGCTTTTCCGGCGCTCACGCTCGCAAAGGAGCTCGGTATGACAGTGATCGTCACGGATCATCACGAGGTGCCTTATAATCTGAATGAGAACGGCGAAAAGGAGTATACTTACGTACCTGCGGATGTTATCGTTGACATCAAACGCCCCGACTGCCCATACCCGTGCAAGGAGATCTGCGGTGCCACCGTGGCCTACAAGTTTATCCGTGCTCTGTACAAACACATGGGGTTACCATGGAAAAACGAGGATTACCTGATCGAGTTCGTGGGCTTTGCCACCGTGTGCGATGTGATGCAGCTGGTGGACGAAAACCGCATTTACGTGAGGAAGGCTTTGGAGCTTCTTCCGAGCACGGAAAACATTGGCCTGCAGGCGCTGCTTGCGGCAAACAAGCTGAACGGAAAAAAGCCCTCGGGTTATACCTTCGGGTTCATCTTGGGCCCCTGCATCAACAGCACGGGGCGCTTGGAAAGTGCCAAGGAAGGACTTGGACTTTTGCTCACGGAGGATGAGACGGAAGCGGCCGGGATGGCGCAGCGGATCGTCGCCTTAAACAAGGAACGAAAGGATATGATGCAGACCGGGCTGGAACGTGCCATCGAGCTGGTGGAGGCCTACTACGAGGCGGATCACGTGCTGGTCATTTACCTGCCGGAGCTTCATGAAAGCCTTGCGGGGATTGTGGCTGGAAAGGTGCGGGAGCACTTCTACAAGCCAGTCTTCGTGCTGACTGATTCCGAAGATCCGCAAATCCTGAAAGGGTCCGGGAGGTCTATAGATTCCTACCATATGTTTGAAGCCATGAGCGAGATCCCGGAGCTCTTTACCAAATTCGGCGGACACAAGAAGGCCGCCGGGTTTTCCGTTCGAAAGGAAGACCTTGAAAAGCTGCGCAGGACGCTGAATGAGAGGGAACACTTAACCGAGGATGACCTGATTGAAAAGATCCACATCGACGTGCCCATGCCGACCTCCTATCCCACGGTAGAGCTCTGTGAAGAGCTTGATCTGCTTGCACCCTTCGGGCAGGGAAACGAGCGGCCGCTTTTCGGAGAGCTGCGTCTTGCCGTGAAGGAAGCGCGATATTTCGGGGATCAGAACCAATATATCCGTCTGAAGCTGATGAATGCGGAGGGAAAAACGGCCGAAGCGGTGGAATTTGATGCAAAAAAGTTCATAAACTGCATAAAATTGTGGTTTCCGAAGGAAGAATGTGCTAAAATGTTAAAAGGTTTGCCGAATGGGGTGCGCGTGGATGTCATCTATTACCCCGAGGTTAACGAGTATCGAGGGGTGAAGCGCGTTCAAATACGGCCTGTAGATTACAGAAAGAGTGAGGAGAAATCATGAGTAAGAAAGTAGAAGATTACATAGAGACAATCCCGGATTTTCCGAAGCCGGGTATACTTTTCAGAGACGTGACGACCGTGCTCGAGAACCCCGAGGGCTTTAAGCTGGCTATCGATGAGTTGGACGCGCTCCTTGACGGCGTGGACTTTGATGTGGTAGCAGGGACGGAGGCCCGCGGCTTCGTGTTCGGTGCACCGATTGCATACAAGCGCGGCGTCGGTTTTGTTCCGGTCAGAAAGAAAGGCAAGCTCCCCCGCGAAACCGTGAGCAGAGCTTACGACCTTGAATACGGTCAGGCGGAGATCGAGATCCACAAGGATGCCATCAAGCCGGGCCAGAAGGTTGTCTTGGTTGACGACCTCATCGCCACCGGCGGCACCATTGAAGCCGCTGCCAAGATCATCGAGGAGCTCGGCGGCGAGGTAGTCAAGATGATCTTCCTGATCGAACTCACCGACCTCAAAGGTCGCGACAAACTCAAGGACTACGATGTCGCTTCCGTGGTCCAATATGAAGGAGAATAGTATTCTTATTTTTACAGTAAACAGCAACCGGCATCGTGTCAACGATAATTCTCGGCGCGAGGCATGGTGTTTTTCGAGAGCGACCCGTAACACCGGGGTAAATCAGCCACATAGAGCGGGTCGAAAAATACCTGCCGGGAGCCGAGCCGGGTAGTTATTGCCGGTTGCGTCAAATAGTCAAATAAAACAAGGAAGGAAAGGAGAGGCGCAAAATGGAAGAACAGAGCATATTCAAACGCGATTTAAGTCGTCCGGCCGACAACACCCCGCCGGAGGAGCTCTACGCACAGCTCGTGGAAACCGTAAAAAAATACCATCCGTCCTCCGACCTTTCCATGATCGAAAAGGCCTATCGTGTGGCGGACAAAATGCATGAGGGCCAGAAGAGAAAATCCGGCGAGCCCTACATCATGCACCCGCTCTGCGTGTCGATCATACTGGCAGAGCTGGAGCTCGACAAGGAGACCATCGTGGCCGGCATCCTGCACGACGTGATCGAGGACACCGAGATGACCTACGAGGATGTGTCACGCGAATTCTCCGAGGAGGTCGCAATCTTAGTGGATGGCGTTACCAAGCTGACTCAGTTGGACCTGTCCGAGGACAAGATTGAGATTCAGGCGGAAAACCTCCGCAAGATGTTCCTCGCTATGGCAAAGGACATCCGCGTCATCCTGATCAAGCTGGCTGACCGCTTGCACAACCTGCGGACGCTACAGTATCAGTCGCCGAAAAAACAGATCGAAAAATCACGCGAGACCATGGACATCTATTCGCCCATCGCGCACAGACTCGGTATATCAAAGATCAAGATCGAGCTGGACGATATCTCCATGCAGTATCTCTACCCGGAAGCATATAAGCAGCTGAAGGAAGAGGTGACCGTGCGCCTGAACGCAGGCGAGGACTTTATCAACAACATGGTGGAGGAGATCCGCAACTACATGGCGGAGTCCGGCATCAAGGCCGAGGTGGACGGCAGAGTCAAGCACCTCTTCTCCATTTACAAAAAGATGATCACTCAGGGCAAGACCCTGGACCAGATCTACGACGTGCACGCCATCCGTATCAAGGTGGACACCGTGCGCGACTGCTACGCGGCACTCGGGTTCATCCACGAGCGCTACAAGCCCATCCCCGGGCGCTTCAAGGACTATATCGCCATGCCGAAGGCGAACATGTATCAGTCCCTGCACACCACGCTGATCGGGCCGGGCGGACAGCCCTTTGAGATCCAGATCCGCACCTACGAGATGCACCGGATCGCCGAATACGGTATCGCAGCCCACTGGAAATATAAAGAGGGCGGCGGTGAAAACGGCGAGGAAGCCAAGATGAACTGGCTGCGCCGCATCCTGGAGTGGCAGACCGACACAACAGACAACAAGGAATTCATGAGCGTGGTAAAGACCGATCTGGACCTCTTCTCGGATCAGGTTTACGTATTCACCCCCGCCGGGGATGTGCGCACACTTCCGGTCGGTTCCACCCCCATCGATTTTGCATATAATATTCACACGGCAGTGGGCAACCAGATGATCGGCGCGCGCGTTAACGGGCGTCAGGTACCCATAGAGACCGTATTAAACAGCGGTGACCGCGTGGAGATCATCACCTCGCAGAACTCCAAGGGCCCCAGCCGTGACTGGCTCTCGGTAGTCAAGAGTTCTCAGGCGAAGACCAAGATCAACCAGTGGTTCCGCCAGGAAAATAAGACAGACAATATCCAGCGCGGTAAGGATGCCGTGGCTTCCTACTGCAAGGGTAAGAATATCAACCTCTCCGAGCTCATGAAGCCGGAATACGTGGAGCGCGTGTTAAAGCGCTACAACTTCGCCACCTGGGATGCTCTGATGGCATCCATCGGACACGGCGGCATCAAGGAAGGACAGATCGTAAACCGTCTTGTGGAGGAGCAGAAGGCCGACGAGGCAAGCAAGGTTACCGAGGAGCAGATCGTAAGCAAGATCAATACTCCGGGACGCGGAAATGCGGCCAAGGGCGGCATCATCGTGAAGGGCATGGACGATGTGGCAGTGCGGTTTTCCAAGTGCTGCGGACCTGTGCCGGGCGATGAGATCGTCGGGTACATTACGCGCGGGCGCGGAATTTCCATCCACCGCACGGACTGCGTGAACATCGCGTCTATGGACGAGTTTGACCGCGCAAGACTGATCGAGGCCGAATGGGCCGATGGCGTGGGAGCTTCGCTTTACACGGCGGAGATCGTGATCTACGCGACAGACAGCAAGGGTCTCATCTTCCAGCTCTCCAAGACCTTTAACGAAGAGAATATCAACATGACGGGACTTAACGTGCGCACCAACAAGCAGGGCAAGGCGACCATCGAGGTCCGCTTTGAGATCTCTTCGCAGGAGCACATGAACAAGGTGATCGCAAAGCTGATGCAGATCAACGGAATCATAGATATTGAAAGGGCTACGGGCTAATGGCTAATCTGATCAATATAACAAATGTACTGGGCGCCATCGACACCAACTGCTACACGGTGGCCAATACGGATACGCGCGAGGCGATCATCATCGATCCCGCCGGCGGGGCGTCCTTTCTCGAGGACCTGTATAAAAACCAGAATTTAAAGCCGGTGGCGATCCTGCTCACCCACGGACATCACGACCACATCGGCGCGGTGCCGGGGCTTCGCGAGCGCTATCCGGATATCAAGGTGTACGCGGCGCGCGCAGAGGAAAAGCTCCTCGCAAACCCGAACATGAACCTTTCGCAGATGTTCGGGCAGATGTTGACCGTAAAGCCGGATGAACTCCTTGACGACGGGCAGATTCTCGAGATGCTCGGCACGAAGATCAAATGTATGCTGACGCCGGGGCATACGGAGGGCGGCATGTGCTTTTACATCGAGGAGATGAAGACGGTGTACGCCGGGGATACCCTGTTTATGGGCAGCTTCGGGCGCACGGATTTCCCGACGGGTGACGAGGATGCGCTGATGCACAGTATCCGTGACATTCTGTTCAAGCTGCCGGAGGATACGATCGTGTATCCCGGGCATTATGCGCGGACGACAATCGGAGCCGAGAAGGAAAATAATCCGTGTAATTACTATTTTTAGATTATTTATGATTTATATGACGCCGAGTGACTGACAACTGCATTTACTCGGCTGTTTGATTGTGGAAATAGAGGATTATGATATATCTTAAACAGGATATCCAAGACTACAATAATGACATTCGTCCACTTCTTATGGCCTTCTATACGGGTGAGGCGATCACCGAGAAGAAGGAAGAGGCGGAAAGTTGCCGGCTCACGGTGACAGCGAAATTCGGTGACGAGGGGGCTGAGGTGAGTCTGATCCCTACGCCTGTCATCCTGAGCGAAGCGACGCAGACCATGCACGAATGTGCATGGTGTCGGCCCGGCGAGGGCTTGCGAAGCAACAGGAAGGATCCTGAAATCGAATCGCCGACCATTTTCATTCCCGGTGACTGGCGCGAAAAGGAGACCTACCGCAACGACTTCAAAAAGGGTGTGTATCACCTTTTATCAGACTTTACCGGTCGCACACTTCCCTGGGGTGACCTCACGGGGGTGCGCCCCACCAAGATTGCCATGCAGCAGCTTGTGGCCGGGAGAGCTAAGGAAGAGATCACAGACTACTACATGGAGACCTACGATACAAGCAAAGCCAAGGCCGAGCTTGCCACCCGGGTGGCGGAGAAAGAGCGCAGGCTGGTGGGAGAGCTGGATCTTGAACAGGATTACTGCCTCTACATCGGTATCCCGTTTTGCAAGAGCCGTTGTCTGTACTGTTCCTTCACCTCTTATCCCATCGCGAAATACAAAAAATGCGCGGCGGATTATGTGGAGAAGCTGATCGCCGAGGTCAAGGTGATCGCAAGAAAAAACAAAGAAAGAAATTTGGTTGCCATCTACATCGGCGGCGGAACGCCGGCTTCCCTTTCAGAGGAGCTGACGGAGCGGCTGATGTGCGGCATTGAAGAAGCCTATCCGGAGCTTCCTTCCGAATACACGGTGGAGGCCGGACGTGCGGACTGCATCACGTTAGCCAAGCTGAAAAGCTATATCAACCACGGTGTGAACCGCGTGAGTATCAATCCCCAGACCATGAACAACGAAACCCTTGTCACCATCGGTCGTGCCCACACGGCGGAGCAGGTGGTGGAAGCCTTTCATCTGGCGCGCGAGGCGGGCTTTACCAACATTAACATGGATCTGATCGCGGGACTTCCCGGCGAGGATGTTAAGGCCATGGAGCACACACTTTCCGAGATTGAGAAGCTTGCGCCGGAGAGCCTGACCGTACACTCCCTTGCCTTAAAGCGCGCGGCTAATCTGAATAAAGAATTCGAAGCCTACGGCGGCAGTATTCACCACGATATGGAGGCACAGCTTGACCTTGTGGAGCGCAGTGCATCCCGCATGGGGCTTGAGCCTTACTACCTGTACCGCCAAAAGAATATCGGCGGCAATCTGGAAAATGTGGGCTATGCAAAGCCCGGCTGTGCATGTCTTTACAACATCCTCATCATGGAGGAGCTTGTTGACATCATGGGAGCAGGCGCGGGCGCGGCAACAAAGCTTCATAGAAAAGTAGAAAGAATCGCAAATCCAAAACAAGTCGAAGATTACTTCGCGCGTTATGACGAGATCATAGAGAGAAAGGAAAACATGACATGGCAATGAAGAAAAAGCCCGTCACGGGTATGAAGGACATCATGCCCCGCGAGATGGAGATCCGCGATTACTGTATCGGGCAGATCAAGGAAACTTACAGGAGCTTCGGGTTTTCCTCCGTGGAAACCCCCTGCGTGGAGCATATAGAAAACCTGTCCGGCGGACACGGCGGCGAAAACGAGAAGCTGATCTTCAAGATCTTAAAGCGCGGCGAAAAGCTGAAGATCGATGAGGCGAAGGAAGAGCTGGACCTGGTGGACGGCGGTCTTCGCTACGACCTCACGGTGCCGCTTTCGCGTTACTACGCAAACAACGCAAACGATCTGGGAAGCCCCTTCAAGGCGCTTCAGATGGGAAATGTATGGCGCGCCGACCGCCCGCAGCGCGGCCGTTACCGCCAGTTTATGCAGTGTGATATCGACATTTTGGGTGAGCCCACGATCCTGGCGGAGATCGAGCTGATCTTAGCTACCACCACGTTGCTCGGAAAGCTGGAGTTTGACAACTTCACCATCCGCATCAACGACCGCCGCATTTTGAAGGCTATGGCGGCCTACAGCGGATTTTCGGAGGAGTCTTACGACAACGTGTTTATCACGTTAGACAAAATGGATAAGATCGGCCTGGACGGTGTGAAGGAGGAACTCCTTTCCGCGGGCTACGCAGAGGATGCGGTGACCAAGTACCTGGCGCTGTTCTCAGAGGACGGGCACGATACCGCAGCGATCAGGGCGCTGTCGCAAACCCTGGGCGAGCACCTGCCCGCCGAGGTGAGTGAAAACCTGATCACCATCATCGAGAGCGTGGAGGGCGCAAAGAGCGCGGACTTTAAGATGAGCTTTGATCCGACTCTGGTGCGCGGTATGAGCTATTACACCGGACCGATCTTCGAGATCTCCATGGACGAGTACGGCGGATCTGTGGGCGGAGGCGGCCGCTATGACGAGATGATCGGCCGTTTCACAGGGCAGGATACACCGGCCTGCGGCTTCTCCATCGGTTTCGAGCGTATCATTATGCTCTTGCTGGAGCGCGACTTCAAGGTACCCGGTGCAGGAAAGAAGATCGCCTACCTCGTGGAAAAAAATATGCCTGCGGACAAGATGGCAAAAATCCTGGACAAGGCAAAGCAGGCCCGCGAAGCAGGAGAGACCGTATCGGTAGCGATCATGAAAAAGAATAAAAAGTTCCAGAAGGACCAGCTGACCGCGGAGGGATATGCGGAGATCACGGAGTTCTTTTCGGATAAGGAAATATAAGGAGATAACAGAAATGGCAGAGAGTATGAAGGGCCTTCACAGGACCCACAGATGTACGGAAGTAACAACCTCCATGGTCGGTGAG
>CACZPL010000127.1 GCA_902783015.1 uncultured Lachnospiraceae bacterium | reverse complement strand
TGCAGCTCGCCCAAACGGCTTTGCAGGGCGTCGAGTTCTCTCTTGTATTCCTCGTCCGTCAGCGATTTGTCAAGCGGGATCTCAGCGAGCTTCTTTACCGGTTTTAACGGGAAGGTGTTCTGCAAAAGCGGTGTCTTTTGCTTTGCGTCGCTGTTGGCAAGCGCCGTGTCGATGCAGGATACCAGGATCTCCGTCATCTGCAGCTCCGCCCACTTCTTGCTGGTCGAATCCACAAAATACCAGGGCGCCACAAACTGATTGGTCGCCTCTATATACTCGTCAAACACTTCCATGCACTTGTCATAGTGCTTGTTCTGCCACTCGTCCTTTTTGCTCACGCGCCACTCCGTGCTCTTATCCTCGCGCAGCGCCTGCAAACGCTTCTTTTGCTCCTTCTCGCTGATGTGGAAGAAGAACTTTACCACAAGGTAGCCGTTGTCGTTCAGCTGGCGCTCGAAGCGCTTGATGCTGGTCAGGTGATCCTTGTACTCCTTTTTGCCGATCTCGCCGGAAAGGAACTGTCCGGTCACCTCGCCCATCCAGCTGCCGTCAAAGAAGGAGAACTTGCCCTCCTGCGGGATGCGCACGAAATAGCGGTACAAAAACGGTCTGCGGATCTCGTCGTCCGTGGGAGCCGTCAGCGTTTCGCATTTAAAAAAGCGCGGGTCAAGGTTCTTGATCACCCTGCCTAACACGCTGCCTTTGCCCGCAGCTCCCCAACCGTCCATCACAACGAGCACGGGAAGCTTCTTTTCTTTGATTGCCTGCTGCCGATTTCCGAGCTCCGCGCGCGCCTTTTCAAGGCGGGAAGCGATCTCCTCGTCGGCCGGTCTCTCTTCTTTTACCCAATCCTTTAACATAAGCATAACCCCCTGGCAAAATGATTTCGGGATCCTTCCTGTTGCTTCGCAAGCCCTCGCATTTGGTCCTAAGGGGTACCGCTTGCGGTGGATTCCTTAGGACATCGAAGGTCGGCACCACACCACTTCGTGATGTGGTCAGCGTCGCTGCGCTCAGGATGACCGATATACCCCACTGCAATTTCATGCACATGATTATACCATAAAACGCCGCAATAAACAAGAGAAGCGGAGCTAGAAAAGCCCCGCGATCCCATATACCGCGCATGCAAAAATCCATGCCACAACACATTGTAAACCCACCATCGAGACGGCCCATTTCCGGCCGAGCTCCCGCCGCACCGAGGCGATCGCCGCAACGCAGGGTGTGTACAAAAGGCAGAATACCAAAAGAGCCACAGCCGCCGCCGGACTGATCAGTGAGGCAATGCCCGTCCCTGTCAGCACCGTCAGCGTGGAAACCACACTCTCCTTTGCCATAAAGCCCGTGATGAGTGCCGTCACGATCCGCCAGTCGCCGAAGCCCGCGGGTGTAAATATCGGAGCGAGCAGGCCCGCCGCCGATGCGAGCAGACTGTCCTGCGGATCTGCCGCAAGATCCAGGTGGAGATTGAAGGTCCGCAAAAACCAGATCGCAATGGAGGCAAGGAAGATCACGGTGAAGGCACGCATCAAAAAGTCCTTTGCCTTCTCCCACATCAACTGCCACACATTCTTAAGACCCGGCATACGGTAATTCGGAAGCTCCATCACAAAGGGAACCGCCTCGCCCTTATACACAAAGCGCTTTGCGACAAGCGCCACAAGAATTCCCGCAAGAATACCGAAGATATACAGTCCCGCCACGATCAGGGCCGACCTGCCCGGAAAAAACGCCGCGGCAAGGAAGCCGTAGATCGGATACTTGGCCGTACAGCTCATAAAGGGAATGAGCATGATCGTCATCTTTCTGTCGCGCTCCGAGGGCATGGTCCGGCTGGCCATGACACCCGGCACCGAGCAGCCGAAGCCCACCAAAAGCGGCACGATACTCCGCCCGGAAAGTCCGAGCCTTCTTAGCGGTCGGTCCATCACGAAGGCGACACGCGCCATGTAGCCCGTATCCTCCAGCAATGAGAGGAAGAAGAACAGCAGAATGATGATCGGCAAAAAGGAAAGCACACTCCCGACACCGGTACAGATTCCCTCTATGATCAGGGACCGGATCACCTCGTTGGCTTTCCAGGCTTGGAGTGCTTCGTCCAAATGCTTTGTGCCGAGATCGATCAGCTTCTCCAGGCCGCCCTGCATCCAGGCGCCGATCACGTTAAAGGTCAGGACGGCGATCAGTCCCATGATGATCAAAAAGGCAGGAATGGCCGTATATTTTCCTGTCAGCACACGGTCGATCTTTTCGCTTCGCTCCCGTTCCTTGCTGGCCGCCGGCTTGACCACCGCCTCCTTCACGAGTTTTTCGATAAAGGAAAACCGCATATCCGCGATGGCAGCCGCACGGTCCAAGCCGCGCTCCTCCTCCATCTGTCGGATGATATGCTCCACCATCTCTTTTTCGTTTTCGGAAAGCGCAAGCGCCTCCACCACCCGGGCATCCCCTTCGATCAGCTTGTTGGCCGCAAATCGGAGCGGGATATCCGCGCGCATCGCGTGGTCCTTGATCAGATGCATGATCCCGTGCATACATCTGTGCACGGCGCCGCCGTGATCCGTCTCATCGCAAAAATCCTTTTCCCCCGGGCTTTCCTGGTACTTCGCCACATGGACGGCATGACTGACAAGCTCGTCGACGCCCTCGTTCTTGGCGGCAGCGATCGGCACCACCGGGATGCCGAGCAAGCTCTCCATGGCGTTGATATTGACCGAGCCCCCGTTTCCGCGCAGCTCATCCATCATGTTCAAAGCGAGCACCATGGGGATATCGAGCTCGATCAGCTGCATGGTCAGATACAGATTTCTCTCTATGTTCATGGCGTCCACGATATTGATGATACCCTTCGGCTTTTCGCCGAGAATGTACCCGCGGGACACAAGCTCCTCATCGGTGTACGGCGACAGGGAATAAATGCCCGGAAGGTCCACCACCTCTGTGTTATCGTGCCCCTTGATGACACCGCTCTTTCTGTCCACGGTGACCCCCGGGAAATTTCCGACATGCTGATTGGACCCCGTCAGCTGGTTAAAGAGCGTCGTCTTGCCGCTGTTCTGGTTTCCGGCCAATGCAAAGGAGAGCACGGTTCCCTCGGGGAGCGGGTGTTCATGATCCTTTTGGTGGTAGATGCCCCCCTCGCCGAGTCCGGGGTGATGCTTGAATTTTGCCTCCCCCTTCTTCTCCTTTTTGCGATGTCCGTCCGTCGGCACATTCTCGGCCTGCGCCGGAAGCGCTTCAATCTCTATTTTCTCCGCATCATCCAGCCGAAGCGTGAGCTCATATCCGTGGATTCGAAGTTCCAGCGGATCTCCCATGGGCGCAAGCTTCACGGGCGTGACCTCCACCCCCGGGATCACGCCCATGTCAAGGAAGTGCTGTCTGAGCGCTCCCTCGCCGCCGACGGCTCTGATGATGCCTGTTTTACCGATTTCAAGTTCTCTTAATGTCATGATCCGATACCTCACTCGATGCTCCTATTCTATCACAGGGCAGGAAGTCTCACAAGTGGTTGCCACATCCGTCTGCACGGTGTATAATTTCCACATCATATTCTTTGGGAGGATGCTATGGGAGCAAGCTTTGAATTATTGGGTACACGTGTCGAATACCCTGAGGGTTTTGAAAAGATCGCCGGCGAGCTCGGTGCCTTCGTTGCCTGCGCAACAGAGACCTGCGGCGCTTTCTTCGAGATGTACCGAAACGGAAACAATATCAACGAGGTCCTTTATTACACACAGAGCCGTGCAGCATCGCTGACGAGTGACATGGTGCAGCGCGCGATCGCCGTCCTGGGCGCCTCCGGTGTTACGATGACCGACCGGGAATTTACGGAGCAATACGGCATTCCTCTCCAATTTGACTACAACACTTGGATTGCTCCCACAATAAACGCCAAAGACCAGATCTTGACCAACTACAACCAGCGCATGATGATGAAGGGGATGCCGGCAAACGACCAGCTCGACAGCGAGGCAAGAAGCCAGCTTTCCGCACTGTACAAGGATGAACGCACCTGCGCCATCCTGACGGACGGAATCAGGCAGAGCATCCTGAATATCTTTATGGCCGTGATCAAGGTCTTAAAGGATCAAGAAAAGCTGGACGACACCGTAGCTCTTTCACGTGAAAAGGCTGCCGAGCTCTATGCTCAGAGTTTTTCCGGAGGCGGCGTAAATGCGGAGCAGATTATACAGGCGATCTTTGCCTTTCCGGGAGAAAAGCAGTATTACGACAGCATCTTCTGGCAGCTTGTGGCAGAGGAGGGAGATGCCTTCGAGCGTTTCTTAGCCTTCTGGGGCTTATCCGCCTTCTATCCGGGGCTTTCCGAAAAGCGCACGGCCGCTAAGGCCTTCGATCGTCAGATCGCGGAGAGCAGTCTTGCTTCCTTTGACTACAACAACCCGAGTGCGGAAAACTATGCATATTTAAGGTCAACCCTGACGGAGCTTTCTCTTGCCGACACCGCCTTCTACCCGGAGCTTTCCGCCTCTGCCGGCTATATCAAAACCTATTACAACAATATCTGTGTCAACGAGGGATTGTTCATGGACCCGCGCTATGTGAGCTTCTTAAAGCGCGGCGCCTCCCTCGAAGAGTTTGTAGCTGCGGTACGCATGGAGCGGGACGCCCTGCCCATCAATCCCTACCGGTCACTCTGGATCTACAACGACATGGCAGGTGATAAGATCCCGCTCTCCCCGAAGCAGGGACAGCTGCAGGCTGTGGCCTACGAGGGCGACTGTATCGTCTTCAACTGTCCTCAGGGTCTTTTGGGAAATAAAGGCATCGCGGTGACCATGCGCTACATCGTGGACTTTGCAAAGAATATTCGTATCCCGCTTGCCAACGTCACGGACATCGCCTACAACGGCAACGACAGCATCCGGATCATGGGCGATCAGGGATATTTCATCGATATGGGAAAGCTCTCGGCACCGTACATCAACGCTAAGCTGCTGCCGAACCCGCAGATGAAGGACGGTCTGGTGCGGTCGCTTTCCATTGCGTTTTTAAACCTGTTGAAGCTCTACTGTATCCGCTACGGAGGAAATCAGTATCTTCTGCAATACAATCCGTATCTTGCATAAAAAAAGGGGTTGCTTCTTCCGAGGCAACCCCGCTTCTTATTCTAGAGATATTTTTCCATCTCATCGCGGATGTCCGCAAGATGCGGATCCGTGATTCCGAAATCTTTTTCCTTGTAGTTCCAAAGAGCACGCCCGATCCCGTATTTCACGAAGACGGTATTGATATCCTTCAGCCATCTGACGGTGGACTCTCCGTCCGCCTTGTCGATGACACCGTACTCCCCGCAATAAAGCGGTACATCAAACTTCGCAGCCGTCTCTAACGCCGGTGTAAAAATCTGCTCAAAGAATTTATCATCAAATCTTTCAATACCCTTATCATTGACACTGCCGGCAAGCTCCGGCGGGAGCATCTTCGTCAGCTTCGCATATTCTTCCACAGGTCCCGGATACTCCACCTTCAGATCCTGGGGCATATTGTCCACCCAGTAAGCGCTCTGATGTGTGAAGATCATGGGCTCATAGCAATGGAAGGTAAATACGATATGGTCATCCACAGGCTGTCTTAAAAGCGGCACCGTGCCGACACTGTTGTAGCAGACCCCGCCGAACACGATGTAGGTTTCCGGCGCGTTCTTTCTGATCACGGCAACAGCCTTTTCGATGATATCGTTCCACTCCTCCACCACGTTTCTCGACACGACCTCATTCAAAAGCTCGTAAGCCATCATGTCGTTGTAAGCCGCATAGCGCGCGGAGATGCGATCCCACATGGCATAAAACCTTTTCTGCAGATCCTCGCTGTGGAAAAAGATCTCCTTATCTCCCTTCTCAAGGGGATCGAAGGTGTAGCCGAAGGTGTTGTGCATGTCCAAAAGCATCTTAAGTCCCGCGTTCTTGCACCACTGAATACAGTTATCGATATAGGCGAAGCCTTCCTCGATCGCGTTTCCTTCCTCATCCTCAATCATGGTATAGTCTACGGGCAGACGCACATGGTCAAGTCCCATGGCCGCGATATCCTTGATATCCTGCTCCGTGATAAAGGTGTCGTAATACTCCTTTGTCGTCTCGATCGACTGCGAGAGCCAACCTCCCAGATTAATGCCTTTTTGAAAGCCCAAAAATGTTTTCATAATACCCTCCCGTGTACCGCATTAATATTTCATAAGTCCCCGTCACATCATTGCGAAGACATCTTTGATCTATTGGCGAAAGAACGTGGCGAACAAGCCGCGTCCGAGATTTGCTCCCACATTGCCGCCCAGTGTTTTTCCGAACTTGCCGAGGGTCTGTCTTCCGACCTCCCGTCCCACGGCGCCCGAGATGGAATTGCCCATGGAATTAAATGCGCGTCTGCGCTCCTGCTGTTCACGCTCCACGGCCTTCTGATACTCACGCTCCGCCTTCTCGCGTTCCTTCTCCTGTCTGGCAAGCTCCTTCTCGTATTCCTTCTGCGCTTCCCGCTCGGCCTTCTCACGTTCCTTCTCGGCAAGTGCCTCCTGTTCGGCTAGCTCGGCCGCCTTCTGCTCCTCCACGCCGCGGCGGAGCAAAAACTCGTAAGCGGAATCCGGGTCCACATCCTCGTAGTATTTGCTGTACAACAGACTACCCTTGATCAGGCTGTCTACCTGCGCATCCGTGGCCGCTGCCATCAGTGACTGCGGCGGAAGGATCTTCGCCTTCTCGCAGACGCCCGGCGCTCCGCCCTCCTCCAGGAAGGAGACCACGGCTTCTCCCGTGCCGAGTGAGAGGATCGTGTCATATGTATTAAATGCGGGGTTTGCCCTGTAGGAGTCTGCCGCCGCCTTGACCGCCTTTTGATCTGCCGGCGTATATGCCCGAAGCGCATGCTGCACCTTATTGCCGAGCTGCGCCAGCACCCCGTCCGGAATATCCTTCGGACTCTGCGTACAGAAGTACACGCCCACACCCTTGGATCGGATCAGCTTGACCACCTGCTCCACCTTGTCCACAAGGGCCTTCGGCGAATCCTTGAACAGCAGATGCGCCTCATCGAAGAAAAATACCAGCTTGGGCTTTTCCATGTCTCCCACCTCCGGGAGCATCTCGAAGAGCTCCGACAAAAGCCACAACAGGAAGGTGGAATAAAGCTTCGGATTGTTGATAAGGCTTGCGCTCTCCAAGATGTTGATCACACCGCGGCCGCCGTCCAAGCTTAACCAGTCGGAGAGATTCAGTGCCGGCTCGCCGAAGAAACGGTCTCCGCCCGCACTCTCAAGCGCAACCACGGCACGCACGATGGCAGAGATGGAGGTCGGGCTCATCTTGCCGTAATCCGCCTCAAATTCCTTGTTGTGCTCCGAAACGTAGTTTAAGATCGCTTTTAAGTCCTTGGTATCGATCAGGAGAAGATTGTTTTCATCCGCGATCCGGAAGACCACGGAGAGAATATCCGACTGCAGATCGTTTAATTCCATGATCCGGGAAAGGAGCATGGGTCCCATCTCCGAGATCGTGGTGCGAAGCCTGATCCCCTTTTCGCCGAAGATATCCCAGAGCTGCACCGGATATCCCTTGTACGAAAAGCTTCCCGCAAGACCGAAGCGCTCGATGCGTGCCTGCATGTCCGGGCTGTCCGCGCCCGGCTGCGAAAGCCCCGTCACGTCTCCCTTGACATCCGCGATAAACACCGGAACTCCGAGCTCCGAAAAGCTCTCCGCAAGCACCTTTAAGGTCACGGTCTTTCCCGTGCCCGTGGCACCCGCGATGAGGCCGTGCCTGTTTGCGAGTTTTGCGGGAAGACAGATGTGCTCCCCGGCCTCATTGCTCGCGACCCATAGTTTTCCTTCCTCCAGCATAGTGCAACCTCCGATAATAAACACATATATAGGTGATTATAGCACGAAAGCACGCCTGCACACAATCTGTTTTTTCACCGCTTCTCTCTTGAAAAAAGGGCGATTTCTGATATAATGATTCCATGTGACTTTGCAGGAAAGGACGGCAGCATGGCTTTAAATTATCATTCAGATTCCTATTCCGAGATCCTCCGCAGAGAGATCACCTTTTCCCGGCTGGCGCTGGCGCTCACCCGGGACTATTTAAGTGTGTATTACGTCTGCATGGAGGACAACAGCTATGCCGAATATGCCGCGACCGGTGACGGCGAGCGCCTAAACACCCTCTCCGAGGGTGCGGATTTCTTTGCCGATACCGTGACCAACTGCAGAAAAATGGTTCATCTCGAGGATCAGGAACGGTTTCTATCCATGATCAACAAGGATTCCTTCAACCGCGTGATCCGCACCGGCGAATCCTTCACCCTGGACTATCGTCTGATGATCAACGGTACCCCGGTGTACTACCAGCTGAAGGTCACCCGCATCTCCGGCACGGATGACGATTTCATCGTGGTCGGTGTCCGCAACATCGATACGCAGATGCGGCGCGAGCTTGCGGCCCAGACCGAGAGCGAGACCTTCGAGCAGATTGCCCTGGCGCTTGCCAGCCGCTACGAGGTGATCTACTACGTCAACATGGTGACCAACGAATATACGGAGTACAGCTCCAGCAATAAATACGCTCAGCTCCATAACAGCAACCACGGCTACGACTTCTTCGGAGACTCGGCGAGAAACATCCAGAACGTGATCTACGAGGATGACCGGGATCGTATCCTCTTGGAAATGCAGAAGGACCGCTTCGTGCGGGAGCTTTCCAAGGGAACAACCTACTCGCTCACCTACCGCCTGCTTTTGAACGGAAAGCCGGAGTATGTCAACCTGCGGGCCGTCAAGCCCACGGGAGATGAACAGCACGTCATCATCGCCGTCAGCAACATAGACGACTCCATGAAGCGTGAGATTGAATACAAAAACGCCCTGCAGCTGGCCGTTTCCGACGCCCTTACCGGTGTCAAGAACAAACACGGCTATCTGACTCTGGAGCAGGAATTAAACGATATGATCAAGCGCGGCGACTTCCCTGAATTCGCCATAGTGATCTGCGATGTCAACGACTTAAAAAAGGTAAACGACCTGCTCGGGCACACGGCGGGAGACGACCATATCCGCTCCGCCTGCAAACTGATCTGCAATATCTTCAAGCACAGTCCCGTGTTCAGGATCGGCGGTGACGAATTCGCCATCATCCTGCGCGGAGAGGACTACAGTTCCAGGTTCACGCTTTTAAACGAGCTGCACATTGCCTCCTTAGACAACAAAAAACACGGGCAGGTGATCGTAGCCTGCGGTATGGCGGAGTACATCCGCGGCAAGGATTACTA
>CACZPL010000126.1 GCA_902783015.1 uncultured Lachnospiraceae bacterium | reverse complement strand
GACGGCGGGGATGCCGCTAGAAATCTGATGAACAATTTGAATCAGGCAGTGAACAATGCGGCTGACAGCAATATCGAGGTAGCACCCGAGGTACAGAATGTGAGCCAGGCGGACATCATCTCGCAGGTGATCGATGAGGTGAAGGCCAATGTGACACGTGAGGTGAGAAGCCTTGAGGTAGTCCTTAATCCCGAACAGCTCGGAAAGGTACAGATTGCCGTTGAAAACAGAAACGGTATCATGCAGGCACGGATCGTAGCCGAGACCGAGGCCGCAAGAGCGGCAATCGAAAACGGAATCGCATCTCTCCGAGAAACCTTTGAGAATCAGGGACTTAAGGTGGATGCGGTTGAGGTGACGGTCGGCAATTACGAATTCTTTAACGAGGAGCCCGGTACCGAGCAAAACGAGGAAGCAAACAACCGCTCCGGAAACGGCAGAAGATCCGGCGGCAGAGAAGAAGAGCAGAATGCGGCTCCCGAGGATACAGGCAATGAAGAAATGCGTGTCCGCGGCAGCAGCGTAAGTTATACAGCGTAAGTCAGCAGGATTCTTCGCTTCGTTCGGAATGACGGGCGAGTGATCCGGAAAGGAGAGACAATATGGCAGATTCAGTAGTAAGCGCGATCAATTCGCAATCAAATTCCTACATCGGCGGCAAGAAGGATACGGGCGCGAAAAACGACCTTGACAAGGAAGCCTTCTTAAAGCTTCTGGTAACGCAGATGCAGTATCAGGATCCCATGAATCCCGGGGATTCCACGGAGTACATGTCACAGCTGGCACAGTATTCCAGCCTTGAGGCAACCATGAACATCTCCACGGCGGTGGAAAAGGGCACGGCCATGAATCTCGTGGGTCAGTACGTGATCATGAACAACACCGATTCGGCAGGCAATTCCGCACCCATCAGCGGTCTCGTGGAATTTGCGACCATGAAGGACGGCGAGGTACTCCTGTCCATCAACAATCAGTACTATCCGGCAAGCGATCTCGACTCCGTAGTGGATTACAATTACTATCTCTATTTGAGAGAGCATGCGGATGAGACGGGAATTCAGACGGTCGGCGGTGAGACGGAAGCAAATGCTGAGGCAGCTGCGGAAAACGGCGCAGGAGCGACGGCGGAGGGTGCATAGGCACGTTGATTTTGAAAGGAGAGGTTATATGAACGGAATCAATACCGACTTCTTATCAATCGAGCAGGCCGCGGGCATCTATCTGAACAAGGAAATCGACAAGGCGCAGAACGCGGAAAATCGGGAGGGTCCGGATTTTGCGAGCATCTTGGATCAAAAGAGCGAAGCAAGAGCACAGGATCTGAAATTTTCCAAGCATGCAAGCGAAAGACTTTCGAAAAGAGATATTAAGCTTTCGCCCGAACAGGTCGATAGATTACATGAAGGTGTATTAAGGGCAAAGGACAAGAGCATCAACGAATCCCTTGTCATGATGGACAATTTGGCATTCATCGTGAGTGTCAAGAACAACACCGTGGTCACTGCTTTAAAGCAGGATGAAACGGACAGCGTGTTTACCAACATCGACGGCGCTGTCATCGTATAAGCCGGACCTTACAAGGAGGCTTATTGATCCCCCGAACGACAGAAGGGGAAGAAAAGCATAAAACAGGAGGTCAACTATTATGATGAGATCACTCTTCTCTGGTGTGGCAGGTCTTCGTACGCATCAGACAAAAATGGACGTTATCGGTAACAACATTGCAAACGTTAATACCATCGGATTCAAATCCTCCGATGTACTTTTCAGAGATGTACTTTATCAAACCACTTCCAACGCAACGGCTGCAACGGCAACCTCCGGTGGTACCAATGCGAGCCAGATCGGTCTCGGTACCAAGATGAGCTCTATTCAGATCTCCATCAACAGTACCGGTGCCGCACAGTCTACAGGTAACCCCTACGACTTGATGCTGAACGGAAGTGCATTTTTCGTTGTAAACAGAGACGGAACCAACTACTTCACCAAGGTTGGTGCGTTCGAGGTCGACGGTGCCGGAAACCTTGTTACCTCCAACGGTTACAATGTTATGGGCTGGCAGGTGGATCCCAACGATCCCACCAAGATCCGCAAGGACACCGTGTCAAAGCTGACACCGGAATCCGTGGAAAACAAGACCACAAACCCGGAGCTTACCTCCGAGATGCACTTGACAGGTAACGTTGACTTGACGGATAAGGATCTGACATCCGTGGACGGCTCCGCACTTTCCCTTTCCCTGTACGATTCCCTCGGTTACAGCTATACAGCAAAGTATAAACTGACACAGGATGAAAGTCAGTCAGACAAGTCCTTATACACACTGGAACTCACCTCTATCAAGGACAGAAACAATGTAGAGATCCTCGGCGACGATGATACCTCCACCACCAATGTCGTAGAAGGTGGTTATACCGCAAAGATGACAAAGCTGAAGCTGACCGAGACCGGAGATCTGGAACCGGACGGTACAGGCGATGTAAAGATCCAGGTAAAGTTTAATGCGGATACAGGTGCCTTTGAGTATGTCGGCGGTGCGGGAAGCACCAAGGCACTACTCGAGATCTCACCGAAGGACGCGGATCATGCAAACGTATTTACCGGTCGTGTGAACGGTGAGCAGAAGGACGGTATCACCATGGACTTCTCCAAGCTTACCATGTATGAGTCCGACGGACGTTCCACAGCCAAGATGGTTAGAGGAAGCACCGAGGCTACCGGCGGCGGACGTGAGATGGGTAAGTTAAAGGATGTCAGCATCGATACCTCGGGCTGCATCTACGGCGTATATTCAAACGGTGAGTCCAAGCTTCTCGGCCAGATCGCGGTTGCGAACTTTGCAAACCCCATGGCTATGGAGGCAATCGGTGACTCCATGTACAAGGCAACCCAGAACTCCGGTATGTTCGACGGTATCGGTTCCTCCATCGATGAGGCCGGCGGAACCATCACGCAGAGCGTACTCGAAATGTCAAATGTAGACCTTTCTCAGGAGTTTACGGAGATGATCACGACCCAGAGAGGTTTCCAGGCAAATTCACGTATCATCACTACGTCGGATTCCATGCTTGAGGAGCTTGTAAATCTGAAGAGATAATGGCTGAAAGCCTTAAAAAATCAAGCGTTGCGGCTATGTCGCAATGCTTGATTTTTTTATAGACACAAAGTCTGATTTGTGCTATAATCTTTTCTGTGTAATGCCGTCTTTTAGGAAGAAGGTTTTGTTTATGATTGAAGTTACGAGGCTTCGAGGAGCCAAGGTCATATTGAATGCAGAACTCATCGAGACGGTGGAGGGAACACCCGACACGGTGATCACACTCACGGGCGGAAAAAAGCTTGTGGTGGAGGAGACTCCGGAACAGATCGTCTCTTCCGTGATCGAATATAAAAGAAAGATATTTCACGGTCCGACCGTTTGATATCGTAGTAACTACAGAGGTGGAAGAAATTGGATTTAGCGTCTTTAATCGGTATGGTCATGTGCTTCGGGCTCATGATCTTCGGAATGGTATTCGGTAAGACCTTTGCCGCAGTAAAAAGCTTCCTGGATGCACCATCGGCTCTGATCACATTCGGCGGTGCTTTCGGTGCGGTGCTCATGATGAGCCCAATGGCAGACTTCGTGGCAGGCTTAAAGGCTTTTACCCTGATCTTCAAAGCTCCCAGTGCAAACGAAGTGGATACGATCAAGTCGATCATTGATCTTTCGAACCTCGCAAGACGCGAGGGTCTGCTTGCACTTGAAGAGAGTGCCAACAACTTGGAAGACGAGTTTATGAAAAAAGGCGTCATGCTGATCGTGGACGGTACCGACCCCGAGCTGGTTCGAAGCATCCTCGAGGCCGACCTGATCAACGTGGACGGACGCCATCAGAAAAAGATAGGTTTCTGGAAAAACGTGTGTGCCATGGGCCCTGCCTGGGGAATGATCGGTACCCTGATCGGTCTGATCCTCATGCTCCAGGATTTGTCGGATCCCGACTCCATCGGTCCTAACATGGCCGTGGCTTTGATCACAACACTGTACGGTTCCGTGCTTGCAAACTGGATCTGTACACCGGTTGCAAACAAGCTCGACGCATATAATGCGGCCGAGATCAAAATGAAAGAGGTCATGATCGAGGGTATCCTGTCCATTCAGGCAGGCGAGAACCCCCGTGTCATAGAAGAGAAGCTGAAAGCGTTCCTGGCACCGAAAGATCGAGGTGCATTTGGTGAGGAGGGTTAGCCTTGGCAAAGATGAAGGAAAAACCGCCCGAGGAAGGCGCACCGGCCTGGATGGCCACCTTCTCGGACCTGATGAACCTGCTGCTTTGCTTCTTCGTGCTTTTGTTCGCGTCCTCCACCATGGATGCGGGCAAGATCCAGAAGATTGCCGCATCCTTTAACAATTCATCCTTCTCCATCATCAACAACGGAACCTTATCCCTGCTCTCTGGCGAGATGATGTCCTCCGGTGTCACGATGATCCCGGACATTCAGCAGATGATGCGCGAAGCCGGCAAAAACGTGGAAGGAGAAGAGGGCGATTACGTGGACGGAGCCACAGTCTCCGATGCAAGCCTGCTCACTGACGAAGAGCTTCGAAACGAGATGGACAAGCGCGGCGAGGAGGAATCGGAGGAAATCTACGACGAGGTCGTGGAGATGACCGAGAGCTACGACATCGAGGAATATGTGACCATCGATTACAACGCCCAGTATGTGCAGCTTGACTTGAACGGTGCGGTGCTCTTTGACTCCGGTTCCGTGGAGATCAAGCCCGATGCCAAGATCTTCATGCAGAAGATCGCGCGGGTGCTCACAAAATATAAATACAATATCATCGAGATCGAGGGACACACGGATAACGTGCCCATGAACACGGCAAAGTATGCGGATAACCGCGAGCTTTCCACCGGACGTGCCAGAAGCGTGTATGAATTCATCACCTCGGAAGAGCACTTCATCGATGAAAATATCAAGATCGCAGGCTACGGCGAGAGCCGCCCCATCGCCTCCAACGCAACGGCGGAGGGCAGGGCGAGAAACCGTCGCGTATGCATCAAGATCTACAATGAACAAAATTCCAACAATTAGGAGATTGTCATGAAAAAGAATCTGATAACCGTACTCATATTTGCACTTTGTCTGATCAACCTGGTCTTCAATATCCTTCTGGTATTTGTGTTTATGCCGTCGGCCAACAAGACCAACAAGCTGATCACCGATATCGCAAAGGTGCTTGATATCGAGCTTTCCTCCCAGCCCGGTGCTTACGGCGGAGTCGGGATCGAAGACCTCGATCAGTACCAGCTCGAGCAGGGCAATGCCATCAACCTTGCGGCGGACGGTTCTGCCGAGATCCACGCATTACAGTTCGGTTTGACCATCAACTTAAACAAGAAGGCATCCGATTATGAGGCATTGAAGCCCAATGTAGAGGCTTCCACCTCCATGATCTATGATATATGTCGTGATACCATCGGTCGTTATACCTACAACCAGGTTATCGACACCGAGATCCAAAAGCAGATCAAGGATGAACTGCTCCGAAAGCTGAAGGAGACCTTCAACACGGAAGAGGGTATCTACTCCGTGAGCTTCTATAACTGGGTTGCACAATAGCAGATAGGGGGATGTATTGTCGTGGCTGACGTACTCTCGCAAAACGAAATAGACGCCCTGTTAAAGCAGCTTTCCTCCGGGGAACTTGATATCGAGGATGTGGAAGAAAAACCGCAGATGAAGGTCAAGGATTACGACTTTTCCAGACCTGCGAAATTCTCCAAAGAGCATCTTCGAACGCTTGAGATCATATTTGAGCATTTCGGCAGACTGCTTTCGAGCAATATGCCGGCGTACCTTCGAAAACAGGTACAGGTGGAGGTGATGAACTCCGAGGCGGTTACCTATCAGGAGTTCTCAAACGCGCTGTCCAATCCGGTGCTCCTCGGCGTGGTGAACATGTCACCGCTCAACGGAAGCATCATTTTGGAGATGGCCACCAACATCGGCTTTACGATCATCGACCGGTTGCTTGGCGGTACGGGCGCACCGCTTGAAAAGACAAGAGATTTTTCCGAGATAGAGATATCCATCGTTGAGAGGATCTTCAATATCATTATCGATCTTCTCCGGGAACCATGGGCAAACGTGGTCGAGATCAATCCTTATCTTGAAAGGATCGAGACCAACTCACAGTTTGCACAGATCATTTCTCCTTCGGAGATGATCGCGATTGTGACCATCAACATCAACATCGGCGGCGTGGAAGGCCTGATGAATGTCTGCCTACCCTATATCACGTTGGAAGATGTGATGGATAAGCTGAATACCAAGTACTGGTTCTCCACCATGCAGGCACGAGACGAGACCAGCTACTCCGATGTGATCGAGGTTGCCATCAACAAGGCCCTGATTCCTGTGTCTGCGGAGCTCGGAAAGAGCACCTTAAACGTGATCGACTTCATCAACCTGCAGGTTGGTGATATCATAAAACTGGATTCGCATGTGGAAGACGAGTTGAACATCTACGTCGGAAGCATAGTGAAATTTAAAGCATTACCGGGGTCTTCCATGGAGAATTATGCCGTGAAGATCACTGAAGTCATACGAGAGGAGGAATAAAGCAAATGGACGGAATGTTATCTCAGGAAGAGATAGACGCCCTCCTTGGCGGCGGCGGCAGTTCCGGCGGCGGTGGCGGAAGTGAAGAGACACTGTCAGCGGAAGAAAAAGATGCCGTCGGTGAGATTTCCAACATTTGTATGGGAACTGCGGCTACAACACTTTATTCCTTGGTAAACCAAAAGGTTGTGATCACCACACCCGTGGTCGAGATCACAAGTTGGGACGCGTTGACATCCGAATACGCAAGACCCTGCGTGTTTATCAATATCCTGTATAAGGAAGGCATAGACGGTAACAATGTCCTCATTTTGAAGGAGGACGATGTTAAGATCATCACGGATTTGATGATGGGCGGCGACGGTTTAAATCCGGCTCCGGAGTTGAACGAGCTGCACTTCTCGGCGATCTGTGAGGCCATGAACCAGATGATGGGTTCTTCGGCTACCTCGCTTTCCTCCATGCTCGGCTGTAAGGTTGATATCTCACCGCCGGAAGCAGAGCTTGTGGATATGGCAGGGGATATCAACGGGGAGAAGGCACAGCAGTTTTTAGAGCATGACTTCGTGCGTGTAACCTTCCGCATGACCATCGGCGAGTTAGTCGACAGTACGATCATGCAGCTGTATCCCATCGATCTTGCGAAGGATCTGTATAAGAAATTCTCCGGTCAGGAAGAAGCAGCGGCTCCGGCACCTGCACCGGCACCTCAGCCGGCAGCACCGCCGCCACCGCCACCGCAGGCTGCACCGCAGCCCCAGCCCATGCCGCAGGGCATGCCGATGGGACAGCCTATGATGATGGATCCGTCCATGATGCAGCAGATGCCGCGGAATGATGTCAACGTTCAGAACGTTCAGTTCCAGGCCTTTAATCCGATGATGAACCCCGTGCTTCAGCAGGAGAACATCGATCTGATTATGGATGTACCTCTTGATGTATCCGTTGTCCTCGGCAGGACTCGGAAGTCCATCAAAGAGATTTTGGAGTTCGCTCCGGGTACCATTATCGAGCTCGACAAGCTCGCCGGCGAACCGATAGATGTCATGGTTAACCAGAAGCTGGTTGCCAAGGGAGAGGTCGTCGTTATCGAAGAGAGCTTCGGTATCAGAGTTACAGAAATCATAAAGGAAAAATAAATTATATTAAAGGAGTATGAATTATGGCAAAGAGTATTTTGATTTGTGACGACGCAGCATTCATGCGTATGATGATCAAGGACATTCTTGTTAAGAATGGCTACAACATCGCCGGGGAAGCAGAGAACGGTGCTAAGGCAGTGGAAAAATACGCTGAGACCAAGCCGGATCTCGTTCTGATGGATATTACCATGCCGGAGATGGACGGTATTCAGGCATTAAAGAAGATCAAGGAGAGCGATCCGAATGCCAGCGTTGTGATGTGCTCCGCTATGGGCCAGCAGGCAATGGTTATCGAGTCGATCCAGTCAGGTGCAAGAGACTTCATCGTGAAGCCCTTCCAGCCGGATCGTGTACTTGAGGCAGTGAAGAAAGCAGTCGAGTAATATGTGTCTGACACTTACAGGAGGAGCTTCGACCGTTTGGAGTATTGTGAAGCTTGCCCTTATGCTGGTGTTCGTGTTGGCACTGGCATATGTCACCTCCAGGATCGTTGCCGGCTACCAGAAGAATACGCTGGTAGGAAAGAGCAATATCCAGATTGTGGAGTCTTTCCGCATCATGGGAGATAAGTACATCGCCATCGCAAAGATCGGCGAGAATTACTATGCCATCGGTGTAGGAAAGACGGAGATCACGATGCTTGATAAGCTGGACCCCGAAAAGCTGAAAATAAACCTCTCCGATGAGGAGCAGGTTGCAAAGAGCAGCTTCAGGGAGGTTCTTTCGAACTTCTCCAAGAAAAACACCAATGAAAATAAAGACAGTGAAAAGTAGGTAGAGACATGAAGTTTAAAAAACTGCGAAGATTCTTGCTGTTGTTTGTCGTACCTGCCCTCCTTGTCATCATGTTTACGGGAACGCGGGCGTATGCAACGGGTGTCACGCCCGGTACGCTGCCGGAGGAAGGAACAGTCGGCGCCGAGGGGCCCGACGATCCCGACCTGCTTTCGGTGGGTCTCACGTTTAACAACGGCACTGAAGAGGGAAGACTGTCCGGAACACTCCAGATTCTGTTGGTCATAACCGTGATATCCATAGCTCCGTCAATTCTGGTGATGGTGACGAGTTTTACGCGGATTGTTGTCGTGCTGCACTTTTTGCGGCAGGCCGTCGGCACGCAGTCCTCGCCACCCAACAACGTTTTGATAGGGCTTGCGTTGTTTCTGACGGTATTCATCATGAGCCCTGTTTTTCTGCAGATCAACGATAATGCCATCCAGCCTTTAAAAAAGCAGGAGATCACACAGGAACAGGCGTTGGACGCCACGATACGCCCACTGAAGAAGTTCATGCTTGACCAGACCAGACAGGAGGATCTCCGACTGTTCATGGACGTTGCGAAGATCGACACGGTGGAGAGCGCGGACGAGATCCCCATTACGGTGGTGATCCCATCCTTTATCATCAGCGAGCTTCGCGCAGCCTTTATTATCGGTTTTATAATTTATATTCCTTTTATCGTGATAGATATGGTGGTATCCTCTGTGCTCATGTCCATGGGTATGATGATGCTGCCGCCAACCACCATCTCCATGCCGTTCAAGATCCTGCTGTTCGTTCTTGCGGACGGTTGGAACCTTGTGATCGGAGAACTGGTGAAGTCCTTTAATATATGATTTGTTTGATGTTTGATTTTGAGGTGATCGGATTTGAGTACAGGTGACGTTGTAGATATAACCGTTCAGGCCGTTTGGCTGATCATCAAGTGCAGTGCACCCTTGCTGCTCACATCCCTCATCGTCGGTTTGATTATCAGCGTGTTCCAGACGGTGACCTCCATCCAGGAGCAGACCTTAACCTTTGTACCGAAGATCCTTGCGGTCTTTCTGGTGCTGATCCTGACGGGAGACTGGATCATGAACAATATACTGAATTTCATCAACGACATCTACAGTCGTTTCGGAGATTTTGTGGGATAGATTAGCTTATGGATCTTAGCTTTGACATACTGAAGTTTGAAGGCTTTCTGCTTGTGCTTGCGAGGATCGCGGGGTTTTTCTCCGCGGCACCGCTGTTTTCAAACAGAGCCGTCAACCGAAAGCTCCGTGTATTGATCGCTTGTTGTATGGCGATCGTCATCTATACCTCCATGGAGACGCCTCTCCCGGAGTACGACACCGTGCTCGGGTATGCGATCCTGGTTGTCGGAGAGCTGCTGGTGGGCCTTTCTATCGGCTTCATCTCCAATCTGGTCATGCTGACGCTTGCCATGGCAGGCGAGTTCATCGATCGTGAGATCGGTTTTACCATGGCGCAGTCCTTTGACAGCAGCCTGAACGCAAATGTGACCATCACTGCGCAGATCTACGATCGTATGGTGACACTGATCATCCTGATCACGAATCTGCATCACTTTATCATCAAGGCGATGATGGATTCCTTCGAGTGGGTCCCTCTCGGCAGGTTTTCGCCGAAGCCGAGCACATTGCTCGACAAGATCATCGACTTTATGGCACAGTATTTTTCCATCGGTTTCCGGATCGCCATGCCGGTATTTTTGGCGGCGATCATGCTGAATATCGTGCTCGGTATACTCGCGAAGAGCTCCCCGCAGATGAACATGTTCTCCGTGGGTATGCAGCTCAAGGTGTTCTCCGGGCTGTTCGTGCTCTCACTGATCGTGATGTTCATCCCGAATATCACAAATTATCTGGTAGAGCATATGTATGAGATGGTTGACTCCATATTGGAGGGACTGTAATGCATTACACTTACCTTTTGCGGATGGATCTGCAATTCTTTGCAGACAGCGAGGGCGGAGAGAAGACAGAAGAGCCCACCGCAAAAAAAATAGAGGATTCCCGTAAGGAGGGGCAGGTTGCAAAAAGCCAGGAAATCTCCTCCGTGGCGCATCTTGCGGCGTTGTTCCTTTGTCTGAAGCTGTTTATGAGCTTCACCTCGCAAAGACTGCTCAACGTGTTCCCGCATTTTTACAGGGAATTCGATGTCAAGATCGGAGACGGCTTTAACGACATTGCTGTATGGCAGCTGGTGCTGGATGCGATACTGTACTTTTTTATCACGGCAGCTCCCTATATCGGCGCGGCCCTCGTGATCTCGTTTTTTGCACAGAGCCTTCAGTTTAAGTGGAAGGTAACTGCAAAGCCCTTAAAGCCGAAATTTTCGAAGATCAACCCGCTGTCCGGTTTTAAACGGCTTTTCTCCAAGGAAAAGCTCGTGGAACTGGCACTGTCGCTTGTGAAGCTTGCGGTTTTTGCGGCGGTGATCTACTCGGTCATCAAGGAACGGGCGGGCATCTTTATCACAGCCTACGACCTGACCATCAAGGACTGTCTCGGCGTCCTCTTTGACATCGTAATGGAGATCGGTATCAAGATTTGCATGGCCTATCTGATCATCGCCTTCGCAGACCTTTTGTACCGCAGATGGAAACATAAAAAAGACCTCAAGATGACCAAGCAGGAGGTCAAGGATGAGTTCAAGAACTCAGAAGGAGACCCGCAGATCAAGGGCCAGCAAAAGCAGCGTATGCGCCAGGCTGCGCAGCGACGCATGATGCAGGCTGTCCCCGAGGCGGATGTGGTCATCACAAACCCGACCCACTTCGCCGTAGCCTTAAAGTACGATAACACCGTAAGCCAGGCCCCCGTCGTCGTTGCAAAGGGCGCCGACTACTTAGCCTTCAAGATCCGCGACATCGCCCTTGAAAATGATGTCGATGTTGTGGAAAATAAGCCGCTTGCACGCATGCTCTACGCTAATGTCGAGTTGGGTGATGAGATACCGCCGGAACTCTATCAGGCAGTAGCTGAGGTCCTTGCTTACGTATACCAATTACACAAAAAAGTATCTTAACCGGCGGGCCGAGTACTACGCGGGCGCGTCGTATTAACCGGAATATGAAAGGAGTTTGATGAAGAATGCTTAAGAAAAACGATCTTATGCTGGCAGTCTTCCTGCTCACAGCCATCGTATTCTTCATCATCCCAATGCCTCCGGCACTTTTGGACATTTTCGTCCTGTTCAATATATCGTTGTCGATGATCATCATCTTCAACTGCCTGTTTGCAAAGGAAACCCTGTCCATGTCGGGTTTCCCGACACTGTTGCTTTTTACGACGATCTTTCGTCTTTCGCTAAACGTGTCCTCCACCCGCCAGATCCTTTCCACGGGTAATCCCGGAAAGGTCATCGCGGTATTCGGACAATTCGTGGGCGGCGGTAACCTAGTCATCGGTGCCATCGTCTTCATCGTGTTGATCATCGTGCAGATGGTCGTGATCAACAAAGGTTCCGAGCGTGTATCCGAGGTAACCGCAAGATTCACCTTGGACGCTATGCCCGGTAAGCAGCTGGCTATCGACGCCGACCTTTCCTCCGGCGCCATCACGGACCAGGAGGCCATTGAGCGCAGAAAGAAGATTCAGGAAGAATCCGCATTCTTCGGCGCCATGGACGGTGCTACAAAATACGTAAAGGGAGATGCGACCGCAGGTCTCATCCTTACCGCCATCAACATCGTGGGCGGACTTGTCATGGGAATGGTATATCAGGGCATGACCGCCGGAGACGCAGTCAGCAAATATACGATCCTCACCATCGGTGACGGTCTGGTATCTCAGATCCCCTCCATGCTGATATCGCTTTCCACCGGTATCCTTGTCACCAAGGCATCGAAGGCGGAGAGTATCGGCGATACGCTGATCGGACAGCTGTTCTCCGTATCCAAGGTGCTGATCATCGTGGGTGTTGCCATGATCGGTCTCGGCGTTGCCACACCTCTTGACCCGGTATTCTGTCTGGCCTTCGGCGGTACCTATATCGCCATCGCCATGATCATGCGTGGCAGAGAACAGGTAGCTGCGGTGACGGAAGAAGTGGAAGAGGAAGAGGTGCAGGCCGACGAGGTCCGAAGGCACGAAAATGTCAATTCGCTGCTTCAGGTGGACCCCATCGAGCTGGAGTTCGGTTACGGAATCATTCCTCTTGCGGATGTGAACCAGGGCGGCGACTTACTCGACCGCGTGGTTATGATCAGAAGACAGATCGCATTGGAACTCGGCGCCGTGGTGCCGATCATCCGATTGCGAGACAATATACAGTTAAACCCCAATCAATATATCATCAAGATCAAGGGCATTCAGGTGTCCGAGGGCGAGATCCTCTTCGATCACTATATGGCCATGAACCCCGGTTATGTGGAGGATGAGATCACCGGTATCCCGACCTTCGAGCCGGCCTTCCACTTGGAGGCTATGTGGATCACCGAGTCACAGCGCGAGCGCGCGGAGTCCCTCGGCTATACCGTGGTCGACCCGCCGTCCATCATTGCAACCCACCTGACAGAGGTGATCAAGGAGCATTTGGACGAGCTGCTCACCAGACAGGATGTCCAGAACCTGATCGACAATGTCAAGGAAAACAACAAGACCCTTGTGGACGAGCTCACACCGAAGCTTCTCGGCGTCGGCGATATCCAGAAGGTGCTGCAGAACCTCCTTGCGGAGGGAATCTCGATCCGCGACCTTGTCACGATCTTCGAGACCCTGGCGGATTATGCCGCCGCAAGCCGCGATACGGATATCTTGACGGAGTATGTAAGGCAGAGCTTAAAGCGTGCCATCTCCAACAAGTACTTTGCGGATGAGGATTCCACAAGCGTGATCACCCTTGACCCGAAGATCGAGCAGATGATCATGAGCTCCGTGAAGCAGACGGAGCAGGGAGCTTATATCTCCCTTGATCCGAGCGTTACGAAGAGCATCCTGAATGCCACCGAGGTGGAGCTCGAGAAGCTCGAGAGCAAAGGACAGGCGCCCATCATCATCACCTCGCCCATCGTGCGTATGTACTTTAAGAAGATGACGGCGGATTATTTTAAAGACTTGATCGTGATCTCGTATAACGAGATCGATTCCAATATAGAACTAAAATCGGTAGGAGTCGTTACGATAGATGGTAATTAGAAAGTATAAGGCAGCAACTGAAAAAGAGGCGATCCTTCTGGCCAAAGAAGACTTGGGGCCGGACGCTATCGTGATGAATATCAAGACGATCAAACCGGGAGGGATTCTTCGCATCTTCAAGCGTTCGCGTGTGGAGCTGACCGCAGCCATCGACGAGAATATGGAAAAGGAAAAGAAGCTTGCCGATGAGAAGAACAAGAAGAGAGAAGCCGAGGAGATCAAATTCGGACGCGGTTTTGAGGCAAAAGAGAAGGCCGAAGGCGAGACCGAGGCAGCCAATGCCATAGAGGAAAAGATCAACAGCATCGCAAAGCTTTTGGAGGAGCAGATGAGCTCCAACAGAGAGCAGGCGGAGCGTGAGCGCCAGGCGAAAAAAGAGGCTTCCGAAAAGGAAGAAAAGGAAGAGAAAAAGACGGAGGAAACCACTGAAAAGAAGGAGACCCCCGAAGAAAAAGAAGAGACCGAAAATAAGGTGATCAGTCTGATCAAAAAGCAGCTGATCGAGGGTGAGGTAAAGCCGGAATATGCGGACATCATCTTGAGCGAGGTGGATGCGAAGGGAGATAAGATCCAGCTTGACAACATCCTTGCCGCAGTCTACCAGAAGATCGTGTTAAAGCTCGGCAACATCGAACCCATCGTGCCGGCAAAGGAAAAGAAGCCGAAGCTGCTCTTCTTTGTGGGCAATACCGGTGTCGGAAAATCTACGACTATCGCGAAGCTTGCATCGAGGCTCTGCCTGATGGAAAAGAAAAAGATCGCGATCTTTTCCGTGGACACCTACCGTGTTGCCGCCATCGAGCAGATGAAGACCTATGCCAATATCTTAAAGGTTCCGCTGGTCGTGGCATACACGCCGGAGGAGCTTGTGGAAAACATTGAGAAACACAAGTCCTGTGATTACATCCTGATCGACACGGCCGGCCGTTCCCACAAGAACGAAGATCAGAAAAAGGATCTTCTCGCCGTGATCGATACGGCAAAGGACTATGAATATGAAACCTACCTCGTGCTCTCGGCATCCGTGAAGTATTCGGACCTTCTGGATATGGCGGCAGCCTACGGAAAGCTGTTTGACTACAAGCTGATCTTTACGAAGCTCGATGAGACAAACGGCAACGGCACGATCTTAAATATGAAGCTTGATACCGGAAAGGCACTTTCCTATGTGACATGGGGACAGAATGTGCCGGAGGATATCGGACTGCTTGACCCTCAGGTGGTCGCAAAGAAGCTTTTAGGGGGTGAGCAGGCATGAGTGACCAGGCATCAAAACTCCGTGAAATGGCAGCTGAGGAGCAGGGCGCTTCAAAAATGGAAAATGCCCGCGTACTCGCAGTGACCAGCGGCAAAGGCGGTGTCGGAAAGACCACCATGTCCGTGAATCTCGCACTGGAGATGGCAAAGCGCGGCAACCGCGTTGTGGTATTTGACGCAGACTTCGGTTTGGCCAACGTTGAGGTCATGCTGGGAATCCGTCCGACCTACAATCTGCTGGATCTGATCCACAACAATATGCAGATGAGCGAGATCATCACCGAGGGCCCCGGCGGCATCGGGTTTATCTCCGGAGGTTCCGGCGTTTCCGAGCTTGCGACCCTCGATAACGCGAGCATCAAGCTGCTCATCTCGGAGCTTGTAAAACTGGATAAAATGTATGATATTGTTATCATAGACACCGGTGCGGGCATCACCGATTCTGTCATGGAATTTGTGATGATGAGCCCGGAGGTGTTGCTGGTGGTCACACCGGAGCCCACCTCCATCACGGACTCCTACTCGCTGCTTAAAGTGCTCAGACGAAGGGATTCCTTCGATGCCTCCGCGAAATCCATCAGCGTTGTGGCAAACCGCACGGAGACGGCTGCGGAAGGGCAGGAGATCTTCGAGAAGATCAACACGGTGGCAACCAAGTTCTTAGGCACCAGTCTTTCCTATCTCGGTCAGGTGCCGCAGGACAGAAATGCATCCATGGCGGTGATCGAGCAGAAGCCTATCGTGCTCGCATATCCGCAATCGGCTGCGGCAAAGGGTATTTCGGATCTTGTCGGAAAGCTCTTAAACGAGCCGGTTACAGAGAAAAAGAAAAACGGTCTTGCAAGAGTGTTTATCGACTTCTTTAAAGCAAAGAACAGGATCGGGTAAAGGGTTTTACGTATGGCAGTTTCCATCGGAAATAAAATTGAATTGGTTCGTTTGGAGCAGGTGATCCGCGGTGAGGCGGACAAAAAAGTCTATGTGAGCAAGGTGTTCGACATTTTGGAGAAGAACATGCTGCAGATCGCCATGCCCATCTACGAGGGAAAGATCGTTCCCCTCGATGTCGGGGATAAATATTCCGCGGTTTTTTATACGGACAAGGGCTTGCTCTCGTGTAATGTTGTGATATCATCAAGGTATAAGAGCGGAAACCTCTTCTTTATGGAGGTGAAGCTGCTCTCGGTGCCTGCGAAGGTACAGCGGCGTGCCTACTATAGGTACCCCTGCAAGCTCGAGTCGAGGTACTTCATTCTCTCGGAAGAGGACTTTATCGCAAGCGGCGGGAAAGACCCGGCTTTAGAGGAGACAGCGGTGTGGAATCCGGCGATGATCATGGACATTTCGGGCGGCGGACTTCGGGTGCTGCAAAAGGAAAACAGGGAGCGCGGGACTTTACTGAAGATCAGCTTCTCCCTGCCGCAGGAAGATAAGCTGAAAAAATATTCGCTTGTCGCAAGAGTGCTTTCCTCCACCTTAAAGGAGGGGCGCGGGGAACTCTATGAACTGCGTATGAAATTCCTGAGGATCGGCGATGATGACCGGGACAGCATCATACGGTTTATCTTTGAGAGCGAGCGTACGGCGCGCGCGAAGGAGACGGGACTGAAATAGGGAGATTGACTATGAAAAAAATTATGATAGTTGATGACTCTGCACTTATGAGAAGAGCACTATCTGATATAATTAAACATACAGAGGAATATACAGTCAGCTATACGGCAAACAACGGGGCGGAGGCTCTGTCCATGATCGACGAAAAGCATGACGAGATCGCCTGTGTATTATGCGATATCGACATGCCGCAGATGAACGGACTTGAGTTTCTCACCAGACTGAAGCACAAGCACAGGAACATTCCCGTGATCATGGTCAGCGCATCGGAAAATCCGAGAGCGGCCGTGGAGGCGGTAAGGCGCGGCGCTGTTGAGTTTATCGGAAAACCCGAGCATCTCTTCCGCGACGACAACCCTGAATTTCGGGATGAACTCCTTACTGCGCTGGGAAAGGCGACCAGCGGCAATTACATTGCCGCAAGTCCCACCACCAGTATTGTGCGCCACAGTGCCGAGGCTCCCGTGCGGCGTGAGAGATTCGTACGCACGGCTACCACGATGAATACGCACGAAAAGCGGCATGAGACAACCTTCCAGCATCTGCACAGACCCGGACAGGGACATGAGCAGGCTGCGCCGATTGTCATCGAGCAGGCTCCGCGTGCAGACAGCAGTAAGAACGTGCTTGTTGCCGTTGTGGTTTCCACGGGAGGCCCGAAGGCGCTTCAGTCCGTGATTCCGTTCCTGCCGGCAAACCTTGCGGCACCGGTGGTCCTGGTCCAGCACATGCCCGTCGGATTCACGAAATCTATGGCGGACCGCCTGAACGAAATGTCAAAGGTCACCGTGAAGGAGGCAGAGGAAGGTGATCGGATCGAGCCCGGTCATGTGTATATCGCAAAGGGCGGAAAGCACATGAGGCTCAGAAAATCCGGCAAGACCTCCGAGATCTACTTCGATGATTCGCCGCCGGTC
>CACZPL010000125.1 GCA_902783015.1 uncultured Lachnospiraceae bacterium | reverse complement strand
CGAAGCCCACCGTGAAGGTCTTTGCCCCGCCGTATCTTGCCACCAGGTAGCTGGAATCTACGCCGGAGGAAAGCAAGCTTGCCACCTCCACGTCAGCGATCATATGATACTCCACGCTGTCCTTGGTCGCCGCATCGATCCTCTGCACCCAGTCCTCTAAGGTCAGCCCCTTCTCCGGCATAAAGGTCGGCCGGAAGTAGCGCTTTACGGAAAGGCTCCTGTCTTCAAAGGTCAGCGTATGCCCCGGCATCAGCTTGTAGATTCCCTTGAAGAAGGTTTCCGGGAGCACGGAGTACTGGAAGGTAAGATACGCCTGCAGTGCCTCTAAGTTAATCTCCCGCTGATACGCCGGATGCTCCAAGATGCTCTTGATCTCGGAGGCAAAGACCAGCTCGCCGTCGATGATCGCGTAGTAAAAAGGCTTGATCCCAAAGTGATCTCTTGCACCGAACGCTCTTTTATTCTTCGCATCCCAGATCACAAAGGCAAACATTCCTCGCAGATGATCCACAAGTCTTGTCCCGTACTCCTCATAGCCGTGGATCAAGACCTCGGTATCGGAATCGTTGGAAAAGCTGTAGCCGAGCTTTATAAGCTCCTCCTTCAGCTCCTTGTAATTATAGATCTCTCCGTTGAATACCACGACCACATCTCCCGCAGCATTCTTCATGGGCTGGGAACCGTTCTTTAGATCGATGATCGAAAGCCTGCGAAATCCGAGCGAGATACCATCGTCAAAGAACTGTCCCGCATCGTCCGGCCCTCTGTGTCTGATCGCATCCATCATACGAGTCAGGGTTTCCTTATCCTCGTCCGATGCCGTTCCCGTAAAACCGCATATACCACACATAAAACTAATTCCTCCGCTAACTAAATCTCAAAACAGCTTCCGCCCACGAATTCGCGCAGAATGGAATTCATGGGGATATTTGTAACATCTACGCCCACAAAATAGTCCAGGAACTTGAGCAGACGTTTTGCCTCATAATACTCGTAGGAATCGCGCGGCACATTGAACAGCAAAGGCTCAGCATACTGCTTGATCACGGAAAGCTCGTAGATCAGCGCTGAGTTAAACATCACGTCCGCCTGCTCCTGGAAGGGGAAAATGTTGTTCTCCTCGCCGCGTCGCACCGACGGCCACATGGAGATCGTGTCCTGTGCATTGTTGCCGCGGGTCCGCGCATCGCGCACGATCCGGCGGATCAGACGTCCGTCCGTGGTCGGGATCCTGTTGTGTTCGTCAATATTTAACTGTGTCAGCGCACTGATATAGATCTTATACTTTTCATTGTCATCGATCTTCTCGGTCATGGCGGGATTTAAAGCGTGAATGCCCTCCGCCACAAGCACGTCACCGGGTTCAAGCTTCATGCGCTTGCCCTTGTACTCCTTGGTACCGATGGTAAAGTTAAAGGTCGGAACCTCAATCTCCTCGCCGGAGAGCAGCTTGCTCACATCCGCATTGAAGAGGTCAAGATCCATGGCTCCGAGACACTCGAAATCATATTTTCCGTTTTCATCCCTCGGCGTATCCTCGCGCTCCTTGAAATAATTGTCCAGCGCAAAGGGATACGGTTTTAAGCCGTGCGCACGCAGCTGAACGGACAGTCTGTGGGAGAAGGTGGTTTTTCCCGAGGAGGAAGGTCCTGCGATCAACACGATCCGCTTGCCGGCCTCCTTGATCTTCTCCGCGATATCGGCGATCTGCTTTTCCTGCAGCGCCTCCTGTACCAGCATGAGATCGCGGATCCCGCCGTTGGTGATCACCTCGTTTAAGTCACCCACATTTGCAACCTCCAGAGTCTTGCTCCACTCGTCCGAGGTTTTTAAGACATGGAACAGCTTCTCCTGGGGAACAAATTCCTGGATATTATCCGGATCCTCCTTGGACGGTGCCATCAGGATAAAGCCGTCATCGTAGGGGATCAGATCAAATACGCGGACATAGCCCGTAGAGGGCACCATGTAGCCGTAGAAATAATCCTCATAACCGTCCAAGCTGTACAGATTTGCCTTGGACACACGGCGGAACCGGAAAAGCTTCTCCTTGTCCTCCATGCCCTGCATCCTGAATCTGTGCATAGCCTCATCCGTGCCGATGGATTCCTTTACGATCTTGATATCGCGCCGCACGATCTCCTCCATGCGCGCCTTTACCGTTTCCAAAAGATGTGCATCCAGCTTCACCTCATCGGATTCGAGTCTGCAGAAATAACCCTTGCCCATGGAGTACATCACGTTGATGCGGTGATTCTGCTTGGAACCCAAGACATCCGCAAAGGCTTTTACCATGATGAGGGTCAGGCTTCTCTTGTAGGTATCGCGCCCCATCACCGTATCCTTTCCGAGGAGTTCAAGCTCACAATCCTTGTCCATCAGATAGGAAAGCTCAGAGAGCTTTTTGTTGCGGAACGCAAGCACGTACTTGTACTTATCCTCCGCCGGGAGCACATTTTTCATAAGCTCCGAGATCGTGGTGAACTTGTCCACCTGGTAGTTTTCTCCGTTTAGTTTGACAATGATCTTCTCCATAAGCAACCAACCTCCCGTTTAATAT
>CACZPL010000124.1 GCA_902783015.1 uncultured Lachnospiraceae bacterium | reverse complement strand
GAGCTTCCGCCGTGGGTCTCCCCGGAGGACGAGACATGCGTACTGCTGCCGCCGCCGTCTCCGCTTCGCTGCACGGGTGCCATTCTGCTGCCGCGGAACACCTCGTTTTGTGCCGTCAGCATGACGTTGCCCTGCAGATAGCTGCTGGCCTTGTTTGCCTTCTTCAAGGTCTGAGTCTCGGACTTCAGGCTCCCCGCGCGAAGACCGCCCACGCCGAGTCCGGCGAGGATCGCGATGATCGCATCCTTCACAAGCGCAAAGGGCTTCTTCGGAAGATTACCCTTGTCGTAGGGCTTCCCGTCCTTTGCGTGCTTGATAAAGTCGTCCGCGTAGTCGGCGAACTTGTCGAATGCCTTGTAGTACTTATCGTCTGAGAGATAAGATTTGATATTCTCGAAAATATACTCCTGCCCCGCATCGGTAAAGGCCGTGATGCCGAAGCCCTTTGTGGAAATGGCCCAGTCACGATCCTCCATATTCAGCATGAAGACGATACCGTCCGCAGCATAACCGCCTGCGTCATAGAAATCGTCCGCGCAGGCCTGGGGTGTTTTTCCGTTTAAGGTGGTATCCGTGTAGATCACAACATCCACACCGTACTTTGATGAAATGTTGTCCAACTTGTTAGACAGATCGTTTCTCTGGGACTCCGTGAGAAGTCCTGCGGAATCCACCACCCTGCTGCCGCTTCCGGCCGCAAAGCTGACATCCGGGATCACCGCCATCAGGAAAAGGGTCAGTATCGCAAATAATAATATCTTCTTTTTCATTTTACGCACCCCCTACCTGAAAAACCAGATCAAAAACAGCACCGCAAACACAATGGCCGCGGTTGCAAGCCCCGTGAGCAGGAAGTGCTTTTTATACGCCTTCTTGTCGTAGGGCATGTCGCCGGTGTATTTTCCTGTCTGTCCGTTCATGGCAAAGCGATATTTTTTGCCCTCCCAGGTCGTGTTCAGGATCCACACGGGGAGCAGCGCATATTTGGCCTGTCCCTGCAGAATGTTCATATTCGAGGAAGTCGCATGGGAAGAGCTGTAACCCTGCATGGTCTTCGCAAGCTCCTCCTCCACGCTCTTTTTGATGCGCTCGTTTCCGCGCATGAGACACTCCTCGGGTGTGATATCGTATTTGTCCGCCATATAGCCTGCAAGATAAGCCGGTGTAAATGCCGTAGCCTCGTTCATCTTGTAGGGCTCGATGGACTCCGTCATCTCGGCCTGAAGCTTCGTGGATGCGCCCACGGGTATATCCCGGAACGATAGGGTTCCTCTTCTGTACACATCGAAGGTTCCGATCTCGTTTCCCTGCTGACGCTCGGCCGAAAACTGGGCTTCGCCCTCCACATCCGCATCGAAGAGCCAGAAGGGCACGTACACGCCCTTGATCTCATCGATGTGCTTGGAATCCTTAAACACCTTCGGAACCAGCTTCTTTCCTGAGATAAACCGGTTCAGCTTTTCCTTCGCCTGCTTTTTATCAAGCTTGAAGGGGATGATCAGATCCGGCTTCAAGCCGCCGGAGAACTGATCGTTTCGCACGATGGGGCTGTCGCAGTAGGGACAGTTGGTGGAGGCCAAAGTCTCATCACCGAGCACCTCGCCACCGCAGTTTTTACATATATAAGACATCAGTCCGTCGGCGTTTACATTCCACTCCGACTGCTGGACCGAAAAGCCCGCGCCCTGACCGGACTGCTGCGCTGCCGTCTGCTGCATATCGTAAGACGCAGCGTCGTGCTCCGCACCGCAGAAGGGACAGATCAGCTTTTGTGTTTTGCTGTCGAACTCCATGGAGCCGCCGCAGCTTGAACATTTATAATCTGGCATAGTATTTCCTCCTAGGGTCTCGGGTTTCCACATCCTTCACAGAATGCTCCGGTGTTTGCCGTACCGCAGGCACAGGTCCACGGACCGCTCATCTGCTGTCCGGCACCCGGATTCTGCTGCATGGGTGCCGACTGGTTCATCATGTTCTGATTCATACCCATGTTGCCCATCTGACCGCCCATCTGGTTCATCTGATTC
>CACZPL010000123.1 GCA_902783015.1 uncultured Lachnospiraceae bacterium | reverse complement strand
TATTTCGACCCCGAAAAGACGTTTCACGGTGAGAAAATGGAGATTTCGAGAGTCGGAGGTGCTTTGCTTCGCCCTGTAAAATATGACAAAAACTGGCATCCGGAAACGGAAGAGGATAAGCGCAATCATGAGTGGAACTTAAAGTACGGCAAAAACATGAAGGAAATCTCCGAGGGGAAGACCGAGAAGGAGCCGGAGTTTCTCGAGATGGTTAAATCCGAGCTGGGGAAGGTATATCCCATTGATTTCCCTCTCCCGGATCTTTCGGATTTTGATGATCTGATCCAAAGTATCGAGCAAAAACAGCCCTTAAACTGTGCCTGGTTTGAGAAGCAGTTGAAAAGCCCGGACAGGATATGTGATGCCTTTCAACGAGGGCTATGCTATTCAAATCTCACGCATTTGTATCCGGAGCTGACAAAAGAGTTTGACAAGGCACACCCGTATATGTATTTTTACAATCTGGCACTTACAGCGCTGAACCAGATTTTCGGCTGGTATACCAGTGCGAAATATCAGTTTAAGCTCGACAACGGAAATAATGCAAGCATCGATAATTACGGTGAAGCTATGCTTTCCAACAGTATGATACTGAAGGAAATGTTAGGGCAATTCGAAAAGTTTAAGAGCGGGAAGGAATAGATTATGACACTTACCAATATCGGAAAAACCAATTACGATGCTTTTCGCGCGATTCTCCCCTACGGAAAAAGTATGCCGGACAGCGGAGAACTGCTGCTTATCGGCGCCATCGAGGAGGGCAGCACCGCAGGCGCCGTTTCGATCCTCCTGTCGGAGGAAATGGCGGTCATAGATTCGCTCTATGTGATGCCCCGGTTTCGGCGAAGGGGGATCGGTTCGAGGATGGTTGGTGAGATTTTCAAGATAGCACGGAAACTGAAACTGGAGGCCCTTCAGGTGGATTTTCCCGAGGATATGGCGATGATCCGTTTTTTCCGGAGGAATCACTTTATGGTAATCCCCGGATCTTCCCTGTACTACGCAAAGCTTTCCGATTTTTCGGACAGCCGTTTTATCAAGGCCGGTGCGGGAAACATAAAAAACACGAATATCCTGCCGATGGGACAGCTTAACGGCAATCTGCAAAACAGATTCTGGAATATGCTTTATGAGTATTTCAGTCCGGATGAGATCCATCGGATCCACCCGGACGAGAGATTATCCCGCGTATTGATCGGCCCCGACGGAAGCCCCGCCGGTTATATGCTGGTGTCATTGCCGCAGCTTTCGCCCATCGCCTCCGAGATTGACGGAAAAGCAGCGCTTGTCGCCATGTTATATTCAAAGACGGAAAGCTTCCGCGATCTGCAGCAATTGTTTGCTTCAGCGCTTGCGTCCGAGGCGATCGGGGAAGATAATATCACGACGGTCATGTTTTATTCCGATGAGAGAATTCATAAATTTGCAACCGAGCTCTTGGCGGGTAAAGAGCTTCATGAAAAGCGCACAGGCCTGCAGGGAGCCAGAATACTCGAAGAATAACCGTGAATCGGGAGAAGAGTTCTCTGGTATTAAGGAGGAGAATATGGACAGGGATAAACTATTACAGGAGATGGAACACTTAAAGCGTCAGCTTGCCATGACCGTTTCCTTAAAATTCCATTTGATGCCGAATGTGTATCCGGCGTTTCCGGATCTAAAGGATATTGATATTTGCGGAGATCAGATCAGCTTAGCCAGGGTTGGCGGTGACTTCTTTGATTTTTTCCGCATCGACAATGATCACGTCGGTATCGTTGTCGCGGATATCTTTGACGGCGGAGATGCCGCAGCGCTCTATATGATCGCGTTTAAGCTCTATCTGATGGCAGAAATCTCCATGGGGTTTACGCCGGAGGATCTGATCAGGACCGTGAATAACCGTCTTGCCGCCAAGAACGAGGACAATCTGTGCCTTTCCGCATGGTACGGGGTTTACGAGATATCCACGGGTACCATCACGGCGATCAATGCAGGCCATGAGCCGCCGATCTTTGCAAATGCCAAGGGAGTCGGTCGCTGTGAGAATGAGATTGTCTCCTATCTGCTTGCGGTTGTGGAAAATGTGTCGTATGAGAGCTATCAGATCAAGATGGAACCCGGCGATAAGCTTCTCGTATATACGGACGGTGTGACAAAGTCGGGCTTTTCGGAGGATATGATCAGAGATGTCCTCGCCGATTGTAAGGATGAGAATGCGGAGAAGATCGTCGGAATCATGCAGGAAGCGTTCTTTAAGCAGATCGGCGATGCAAAGCTTTCCGATGATGCTACATTTTTATGTATTCGAAGAGGAGGAACGCCGTGAGTTTTACAAAAACAAAGTTGATAAACGGTGAGATCCGCCTTTCCTCCGAGGAGGGGGCGGTGACACTCGGTCTCGGAGAAAACTATGCCAGGATTCTTGACGCTGAGGCAACGAAGGAATTAGGCCCCCTCATCGATGCGGCGCTTACGTTTGCGGCAAGGGAAGGCAAACAAACGCTGGTGTATGATTTTTCAAACGAGAATCAGGCGTATGAAAAGAGCCTGAGGGATGCGGGCTTTGAGGTCCGGGAGACCAACAGCATCATATCTTTTTCGACCCGTGAGCTGTTAAGCTCCGCAGGTGTGGAAAAATCGCTGCGCATGAAGTTCCCGAAGATGGAATCCTTCTCGTTTTATGATATGATGTCCTTTCAAAAGGAGGAAGTGAGAAGCTTTTTGGAAAAGCATCATTTTCCCGTGAACAGTGAGACCTTTGAAAAGATCGATGAACGTCTGAGTGCGATCACCTATGATGAAAAATATACGCCGCGGGCGATCCTGCTGGCGTCCCGCGGAGAGGACGAGATCCTGGTAAACCTTTTGCTCGGTTTTTCCGCAAAAAATCCCCTGTATATGCTTTCGGTATGTCAAAAGTTTGCGGAGGGTCTGATCTCGGGAAAACTGCAGGAGGATTATCCGACCATTTCCATGCTGACACTCAACGATAACGTTGTACCGCTGGTGCGCAGACTCCTTGACAAGGAATATGACTTAAAGACTACGGCCATGATCCTGCATTTTGAGGCGAGTCCGGAAGACCGGGGCGTGGAGTTTGAAGATCGTGAAGGCGATGACGATGACCTGTGGGGGAAAGCGTCCTTCCTGTTTCAGGATAATATCAACGAGAAATACACATGGGCAATGGAAAAGAAAAAGAGGTAAAAGACCGGAGGAGAATGGATATGGAAACGAAAGTGATAGAAAACGGTGACGAGGCGGAAATCAGCCTGTCCGGACGTCTCGACACAATGACCTATAAGGAGGCCGAGGCTTTGTTTACCGAGGTAGGCAACAGAGTGAATCATGTGACACTTGATTTCGCGGAGCTTACGTATATTTCGAGTGCGGGAATCCGTTCCCTGCGTACGCTGTATATGATCCTTTACAAAAAGGGCGGTACCCTGCGCGGAAAAAATGTGGGCGAGTACGTGATGGAAGTGCTGGAAATGACCGGACTGACGGGCCTGCTCGGATTGTAGTCCCACGGAGACGGGGTGAGTGACTCTTTTGTGATACTTGTATGGTATAATCCTGATAAAGGGTGAGAGAAAGCTTTGTTTTTTACGACTCTCACTACGAAAACATATAAGGTGTTATGACCGCAGGAGGTTAGATTATGGATAATATCGGCAGTATGTATCAATACGAACAACGGCAGGATCAGACCATACATGTGATGAGCAACCACGAGAAGGACGATGCCATCCGAGAAGAGATTGAGAAAAAGAAAAAGCAGCTCGACTACTTCCGCAGGATGAAGGAGGAGGCTGAGAAATTCGAGAATCAGAATGCACGCGCCGAGGTACCCCAGGCGGATCAACGGCTGTTCGGGGAGGATGACGCCACCGGGATCATCACCGAGGAGAAGCTTGCTAAGGGGATGCAGAGGGTCATCGCTGCCTTTTCCGCGCCCTTAGACGTGAAACAGAGTGAGGCAAAGCAGTCGGAGACGGCGGGCGGCATCTCGGATTCCATGCGGAG
>CACZPL010000122.1 GCA_902783015.1 uncultured Lachnospiraceae bacterium | reverse complement strand
TCACCGTCATCTCCGCGCATACGGACGGAAACATTGCCTTCCTCCGCTTCCTTCTCACCCACGATCAGCATATAGGGCAGCTTCTCAAGTCTTGCCTCACGGATCTTGTAGCCGATCTTCTCGGAGCGCGCGTCGATCTCAACCTTGATATCGTACTTACGAAGCTCCTTCTTCACGGTCTCGGCATAGTCCATATACTTATCTGAGATCGGCAGGATACGCACCTGCTCCGGTGAAAGCCAGGTCGGAAGCGCACCGTTATAGTGCTCGATCAGCCATGCAAGCGTTCTCTCGTAACATCCCATGGAAGTTCTGTGGATGATGTACGGGCGCTTCTTCTCACCGTTTTGATCGATGTAATACATATCATAGCGCTCTGCGAGGAACATATCCAGCTGAATGGTGATCATGGTGTCTTCCTTGCCGTACACATTCTTTGCCTGAATATCAAGCTTCGGCCCGTAGAAGGCAGCCTCGCCGTCCTCCTCGGTGTATTCAAGGCCGATATCATTTAAGATCTCGCGCATCGCATCCTGTACGTGATCCCAATCCTCTGCAGTACCCAGGTACTTGTCCGGATTTTTGGGATCCCACTTGCTCATGCGGTAAGTCACTTCGTTCTCGAGGCCGAGTGTAGTCAGGCAATACTTCGCAAGTCTCACACAGCTCTTAAACTCATCCGCGATCTGCTCCGGAGTACATACAAGATGTCCCTCGGAAATGGTAAACTGGCGCACACGTGTCAGCCCGTGCATCTCGCCCGAATCCTCATTTCTGAAAAGTGTTGAGGTCTCGCCCATGCGATAGGGCAGGTCACGATAGCTGTGCTGCTTTGCCTTATATACAAAATACTGGAACGGACAGGTCATCGGACGGAGCGCCATAACCTCACGTCCCTTATCATCCTCATACACATGCTCCTGTGCGTTCTTCATAGCGAAGTTCGGATCGCTGTAAAGCTTCTGATCCTCCTTCGCATCGGCGTCGCTCATCAGGTCATCGTTTAAGACAAACATGCCGTCCTTATAGTGGAACCAGTGATCGGAAAGCTTGTACAGATTGGACTTTGCCATAAGCGGTGTCCTGGTACGCACGTAACCCCACTCATAATCCTCCAAGTCCTCGATCCATCTCTGCAGAGTCTGGATCACCTTGGTACCCTTCGGCATGAAGAGCGGAAGCCCCTGTCCGATCACGTCCACGGTGGTAAAGTACTCTAGGTCACGTCCCAGTTTGTTGTGATCTCGAAGTCTCACGGTCTCCAGATACTCCAGACGCGCCTTTAAGTCATCCTTCTTTGTAAAGGCCGTACCGTAGATACGGGTCAGAGTCTCGCGGTTGGAATCTCCGCGCCAGTAAGCGGCGGAAGAAGACGTGAGCTTAAAGAACTTCACAGCCTTCGTATTCATCAGATGCGGTCCCGCACAGAGGTCGGTAAAATCGCCCTGTGTATAGAAAGAAATCTCCGCATCCTCCGGAAGATCTTGGATCAGCTCTACCTTGAAGGGTTCATTTTTTTCCTCCATCAGCTTGATCGCTTCGTTTCTCGGAAGCGTAAAGCGAGTGATCTCATCGCCCTCCTTTACGATCTTCTTCATCTCTTCCTCGATCTTGTCCAGGTCCTCTCTGGAAAGAGAAGGCATATCGAAATCATAGTAAAATCCGTTTTCAATGGCCGGTCCGATGGTACACTTCGCATCCGGATACAGATGCTTGACTGCCTGCGCCAGCACATGGCTTGCCGTATGCCAGAAGGTTTTCTTTCCCTCCTCGCTGTCAAAGGTCAGGATATTCAGGCTTGCGTCCTTATCGATCACGGTGCGAAGATCCTTTACCTCTCCGTCGATCTCGGCTACACAGGCAACGCGGGCAAGACCTTCGCTGATATCCTTGGCGATGTCGATGGCCGACATCGGTGACCCGTACTCTTTTGTTGATCCGTCTTTCAATGTGATGATCATTGTTAATCTCCTTTCTAATCATGAAAAAACCCGACGTACTTCCGTACGCCGGGGACGATTCTCTCGCGGTTCCACCCCGGTTCCCGTCATTTGTCTAACACATACGACAGGCACCTTCATTCGACTGTTTCGTAGTCCTACGGTCGGCTTGATCACCGACGGCTCCGAGGTGGTCTTCCGGTAAGCGTATCATGGTTGCGCTCTCAGCATCCGCGCACCTCTCTGTAAGTCGTTTTTACCGTACTCTTCTCATCAACGCCTGATTTCTCTGTTTTCATATTTTAATGACGCCGTCTTGATTTGTCAAGAGAAATGCCTTATTTTTTCAGCCATTTCTCTGCATTGATCCACGTCATAGTTTTCAATCGCTTCGGCAAGCTCCCGTACCATCTCCGCCTGCTCCTCAGGAAACGTATAGGAGGCAAGCTCCGCCTGCTTTTCGGCAGCGGTGTCCATATCCAGGTTCTCGCAGGCCTCAAGAATGGCATCCAGCAGACTGTCTCGCTCTTCTTCGGCAATCTCCCCGCGTGTTCCGGTCTGCTTTTCCTCCGCCGGAAAATAGGGCGCAAGCTTCGACAAAAGCGCGCTGTATTCCTCAAGCGCCGGTTCGGTTTTCTCACGGATATAGTCGAGATCCTCCGCGTTCCCCGCTTTTTCTAGCGCCTCTGCCATCGATCCGAGCTCCATGGCACCGATCTGCTTCGATGCACTCTTTAACGCATGAACGCGTATGGTGTAGGACTTCCAGTCTTCCTCATCATAGGCACTCCGAATATCCTGCATACGCTTCTCGCCTGTCCGGTAATATTCCTCCACGATCTCGGCAAACAGCTCCGGAGACCCGAGCCCCCGGATCGCAGCCTCGTTATCAAGCCCTTGGAACGAAATCGAACTCTCCGTAGTCTCTTCCTCGATCACTTCTCCCTCGCTCTCCTTGATCTTGTCCGCCGGGAGCCACTTCTTTACCTTCGTGATCAGATCCTTGATATCCACGGGCTTTGCCACGAAATCGTTCATGCCCTCTTTTAAGAACATCTCCTTCATGCCCTCGAGCACGTTCGCGGTCAGCGCGATCACCGGAATATCCGCACCGCCGGGAACCTCGGCCCGGATCAGCTTCGTCGCCTCCACGCCGTCCATCTCGGGCATCATATGATCCATCAATACAAGGTCAAAGGACTTTTTCTTCAGCTTCTTCAGCGCGTCCTCTCCGGAGAGAGCGCCCACACACTGCGCCTTGATGGGCTTTAAGAGTCCCTCGGCGATGGTGACGTTGATGGCATTGTCATCCACGATCAGGATATGTGCATCTTCAGCGGTAAAGTCGATCGTAAAGGTACTCTTATCCTCTCTGGTAACAACCTCCCTGTCATTTAACACGGACACCATGTTGACTGATGT
>CACZPL010000121.1 GCA_902783015.1 uncultured Lachnospiraceae bacterium | reverse complement strand
TCTCTCTCTCCAAACCGGTAAGTGCACGAAGACGCATATCCACGATAGCCTGCGCCTGTACATCCGTAAGTCCGAACTCCTGCATGAGTCCGAGCTTTGCGTCCGCTACAGCCTTGGAATTGCGGATGATCTCGATCACCCGGTCGATATTGTCAAGGGCGATGAGCAAGCCCTCCAAGATGTGAGCGCGCTCCTCGGCCTTATTTAATTCGAATTTGGTACGTCTGGTGACAACCTCCTCCTGATGCTTTAAGTAGAGGGTCAGCATCTCGAGAAGATTTAATACCTTGGGCTCCTGATTTACAAGCGCCAGCATGATCACACCGAAGGTGTCCTGCATCTGCGTGTGCTTGTAGAGCTGATTCATGATGATGTTCGCGTTTGCATCCTTGCGAAGCTCGATCACGATGCGCATTCCCTCACGGGAGGATTCATCCCGAAGAGCGGTGATGCCGTCGATCTTCTTTTCCTTCACAAGCTCCGCGATCTTCTGGATCAGCTTTGCCTTGTTGACCATGTAGGGAAGCTCGGTCACAACGATACGCTGCTTGCCGCCCGTCATGGGCTCGATCTCGGAAACCGCACGCACCTTGATCTTACCGCGTCCCGTGCGGTACGCCTCGTTGATGCCGGAGGTTCCTAAGATCTCCGCGCCCGTCGGGAAGTCGGGGCCCTTGATGATCTCCATGATCTCCTCGATCTCGGTATCCCTGTCCTCCTGTACGCGGTTGTCTATGATCTTGACCACCGCATCGATCACCTCGCGCAGATTGTGCGGCGGGATGTTTGTCGCCATACCGACCGCGATACCGGTGGTTCCGTTTACCAAAAGGTTCGGATAGCGGGCAGGCAGTACCACCGGCTCACTCTCCGTCTCGTCAAAGTTCGGTATAAAATCTACCGTGTCCTTGTTCATATCGGCAACCATTTCCATGGAAATCTTGGAAAGTCTTGCCTCCGTATATCTCATGGCCGCCGCGCCGTCGCCGTCCACGGAACCGAAGTTTCCATGACCGTCCACCAGTGTATAGCGGGTATTCCACTCCTGTGCCAGCTTTACCAATGCCTCATAGATGGAGCTGTCGCCGTGGGGATGGTACTTACCCATGGTATCGCCGACGATACGCGCACACTTTCTGTGCGGCTTGTCGGGTGTGTTAGACAGTTCAACCATCGAGTGAAGGATACGTCTCTGCACCGGCTTCAAGCCGTCCCGGACATCGGGAAGTGCACGTGCCGCAATTACGCTCATGGCATAGTCAATATAAGATTCCTCCATGGTCTTCTTTAGGTCGACGTCATGGATCTTATCAAAGATATTGCTCTCGTCCATTGTATTCTCCTATCTTTCAGGATCCTTCGGGCTGACGCCCTCAGGATGACAGTCTGTCATTCTGAGCGTAGCGAAGAATCCCGTCGTCATTATCTATATATCAAGGTTTTTAACGAATTTCGCATTCTGTTCAATGAACTCACGTCGCGGTTCCACGCGCTCGCCCATCAGCGTATCGAAGGTAACATCCAGCTCGGATTCGCTGTCCTCGTCGATAGCCACGCGAAGGAGCACTCTCTTTTCGGGATCCATGGTGGTATCCCAGAGCTGCTCGGCATCCATCTCACCAAGACCCTTGTAACGCTGGATCTTGTTGTTCTGGTCTCTGCCGACCTCCTCTATGATCTTGGCAAGCTCATCATCGCTGTAAGCGTACCAGATCTTCTTGTTCTTCTCCAGCTTGTAGAGCGGCGGCTGTGCCAAGTACACATGACCCTGACGGATCAGCTCCGGCATGAAGCGGAAGAAGAAGGTCAGCATCAGAGTTGCAATGTGCGCGCCGTCCACGTCGGCATCGGTCATGATAATGATCTTGTCGTAACGGAGCTTTTCTATGTTAAAGTTATCTCTCGTTCCCGTACCGAAGGCCGTGATCATCGCCTTGATCTCTTCGTTGGCCAGGATCTTGTCAATCCGGGCCTTCTCCACATTTAAGATCTTTCCGCGAAGCGGCAGAATCGCCTGGGTTGCTCTCGACCGGGCGGTCTTAGCGGAACCGCCTGCGGAATCACCCTCCACGATATAGATCTCGCACTCCTTCGGATTGGTGCTCGAGCAGTCAGCCAGCTTTCCGGGCAAAGCCATGTTTGCCTCAAGCACAGACTTTCTTGCCACATCTCTGGCCTTTCTTGCGGCCATACGCGCACGCTGCGCCACAACGGCCTTGCCCACGATGGCCTTTGCCACCTGGGGATTCTGCTCCAGGAAGTAGGTCAGCTTCTCGGATACCAGACTTTCCACAGCCGTTCTTGCCTCGGCATTTCCGAGCTTCTGCTTGGTCTGGCCCTCAAACTGGGGCTCCGGGATCTTAATGGATACGATGGCGGTGAGACCTTCTCGCAGGTCATCACCGGAGAGGTTCTCCTCCTTTTCCTTTAAGATCTTATTAGTACGCGCGTAATCGTTGAAGATCTTTGTGATCGCGCTCTTAAAACCGGTCAGGTGCATACCGCCTTCCGGTGTGTTGATGTTATTTACGAAAGAAAGCGTATTCTCGTTGTAGGAATCGTTGTGCTGCAGCGCAACCTCCACGTAGATGTCGTCCTTCTGACCCTCGCAGTAAATAATCTTTTCGTAAAGCGGGGTTCTGTGACGGTTGATATATTTTACGAACTCGGTGATACCGCCCTCGTAGTGGAACTCGTCACGCTTTTCCTCATCGACTCTCTTATCCTCGATGCTGATCTTTAAGCCCTTGGTGAGGAAGGCCATCTCGCGAAGTCTTCTTCTCAAGGTATCATAGTCGAAGATCACATCGTCAAAGATCGTGTCGTCCGGCATGAAGGTTACCTTGGTTCCGGTCTTCTCGCTCTTGCCGACTTCCTTTAATTTATCGACCACGTGACCGCGCTCATAGCGCTGGCGGTAGATTTTTCCTTCTCTGGAAATCTCAACCTCCAACCAGTTGGACAGAGCATTTACAACGGATGCGCCCACACCGTGCAGACCGCCGGATACCTTATATCCTCCACCGCCGAACTTACCGCCGGCATGCAGGATAGTAAATACAACCTCCACCGCGGGAATACCTGCCTTCTC
>CACZPL010000120.1 GCA_902783015.1 uncultured Lachnospiraceae bacterium | reverse complement strand
GTACTCCCCCTTATCTTCTATATTCGCCAAAAAAACACAATATATGATGTATGCTCACGATAGTTTTCATCGTGAGTATACATTAATATATCCAGTCCAAAATATCGTGATACACCCGTCTCTTATTTCTCTCGTTCAAAACTTCGTGTCTCATGCCGGCGTACAGTCCCGCTTTTACATTCTTGTAGCCGCGTTTTTTCATGAAGTGCACCGTTTTCCCGAAGCACTTCGGACCGTAGTGGCACGGATCCTCCCTGCCGGACAAAAACAGGATCGGGAGATCCCTGTTTTTCACCTCGTAAAGCTTCCCGGTGTAGGTTTGTCTAATCAGTTCGAAAAGGTTCAAATATCCGCTCGCGGTAAAAGAAAAACCGCATCCCGGATCCTCGATGTATTCCTTCACCACTGCAGGATCCGAACAAATCCAGCTTCCCGGCTGCTTCTCCGATTTAAAAGGTTTATCAAAGGTTCCCATGGTCAGACGGTCAAGCAGCTTGGAATGTGCCTTTTCACCGCGCAGCTTGATCACGGTCTTTGCAAGCCGTATACCGGTTTTTAACATCGGCGGCTTGGACGGACTGCCGATCACAACAAGCTTGTCGATCCTGTCATCGTATTTCTGCAGGTAACACCGCACCGCAAGTGATCCCATGCTGTGCCCGAGCAGCACATAGGGGAGTTCCTCATAAAGCCCCTCCTCGACATAGGCTCGCACCTGCTCGATATCCTCCACAAGTGCCCGATAACCGCCCTCATAGAAATAACCGAGATCTTCCTGCTTCTTTACACTCTTTCCGTGTCCGCGATTATCGTGGATCACAGCGATCCATCCTTCGTTCGCCAAAAATTTCATAAAATCAAGATAGCGCTCTTTGTGCTCACACATACCATGCACGATCTGTACCACACCGTGCGGCCGGTCCTCGGGCACAACCATCATTCCCGAGAGCAATAATCCGTCCGCCTTTGAACCGATCTGAAACTCTTTTACGCGTACGCTCATGTTATTTCTTCTTCCTTTCACTGTTGTTTTTGAGTCCGTTCTTTTTACACACATCATTCAACACACACCCTGCGCAGTCGGGGATAGTTCTCGCTGTACACACGGCCCTGCCGTGGTCCACAAATCTATGGCAAAGGTCATTTCCCTCCTCCGGCGGTACCAGCTTTCTCAATGCCATCTCCACCTTCTTCGGATCCTTCTCGTTTTCTACCAGACCGATTCGGTTTGAAAGCCTGATACAGTGCGTGTCTGTCACGATCGCAGGCTTCCCGAATACATCTCCCATAATGAGGTTTGCACTCTTTCTTCCGACTCCCGGCAGTGCGAGCAACGCATCAAAATCCTCCGGCACATGATCTCCGTACTCTTCGTGCAGCACCTTCATGCAGGCCGAGATATCCCGCGCCTTGCTCTTTGAAAGGCCGCACGGGTGCACAATCCTTTCGATGGCATCAACATCTGCGGCTGCCAGATCCGCAACCGAAGGGTACACCGAAAAAAGCTCGCGTACCACCACGTTGACACGCGCATCCGTACACTGCGCCGCCAGGCGCACGGAAACAAGAAGCTTCCAAGCTTCATCATAATCCAGCGTACATTGCGTGGCCGGGTATTCTTTTTTCAGGCGTTCTATGACCGCAAGGGCCCGCTCTTTTTTTGTCATTTTATTCCGGGGGAAGCAAGAGAAATTCCTTTGCTTTACGATATTTTTCCATACGTTTGTTTAATATGTCGGGATCCTCTCCCACCGCACGTGACGCATCACTGTTATGTTCAAGATCCGCAAGCTTTACCTTCCTCGCGGTCTCATCCGGCTTTAATCTCCTGACATACTCCATGTACGGAACCTCAGGGTCATGTGTCAAAAGCGCTACCACACGAACGATTTCTTCGGGAAAACCCTCAGCTCGGATATCCTCAAGCGTGTAGTCCGTATCCTCCACAACGTCATGGAGAAGCGCCGCGCAGATCTCGATCTCCGTGTCCATCTGCTCCGCCAAATGAAACGGATGAAACACATAGGGCACACCGCCCCTGTCGTACTGACCTTCATGTGCTTTATATGCAAACAACATGGCTTTTTTTGTAAGATCCGTGTATAGCATGTCAACCCTCTTTTCACGTACATGTATCGGCAATCATTTTAGCATTTAAAGATATTCTTTTCAATACCCTTTCAACTGTTCAAAAACGTAAAAAAAACGCGTGATTCATTGACTTTCAACGGTTAATTTGTTAAAATGATTTTATCTATAACCTCAGGGAAAAAGAGAAAAGACCCGCCTGGGGAAAGCGGGCCTCTCTGCGTTATTATATAACGCGAAGGAGAAATGTGCATTGTATAAACAATGCGTATATGAATCTTGGGGGGATTCCATATATCAAATCAGCATATGGGGTATGCTGGTTCGACTCAACTCTTCAAGAAGCAACCTGTTTTTCTATCGCTTCTGTGATTATGATGATACTAGAAATGTGTGAAACGGTATATCATTTCATTGCATTTTTTATCAATTTTCTTCACAGAATAATGCACAATCCGAAAGGACAAAATGTAGCAAGTTGAACAACCGGTGCATCTGTTTATTCATTCTGTGAAAAAAAGGTGCGCTCACAAGCAGAAAGGGGGATTCTCGCATGGACATCAAGCACGACATCAACCATAAACTCTTTCTACAACGTGAAGAAAACACGAAGCATTTAGCTTATGAGCGAGAGTTTGGTTTTTACAAGGCCATAGCAAGCGGCAACGTCGAGGATGTGAAAAAACGCTACCAGCGCTACCTCGACAGCAACAGAAACTCCGAACCCGACAACAAAAACGGTATTCTTTCAAAGGATCCGGTACAAAACCTGAAATATCATTTTGCGATCCTCGCTGCGTTGGTCTCCCGCTTCTGCGTGGAAAAAGGCTTGGAGCGTGAGGTGGCCTACAACATGACGGATGTCTACATCCAGCGGGCGGATTCCTTCAAGAAGGAAGCTGATATCGATGCGTTGCAGGAGCAGATGATCATGGATTTCACCGAGCGCATGCGCGCCTGTCGCAAGAAGGACATCTATTCCAAGCAGATTGCAAAGTGCGTAGACTACATTTATGACAATCTTCACAAGCGGATCAAGGTAGGTGACATTGCGGCATACCTGAACATGACTCCCGCCTATTTGTCAAAGCTGTTTTCCAAGGAGGTCGGCATGCCGTTATCCACGTATATCAGAGAACAGCGCTTGGAGGCTGCGGCGCAGATGCTGCAATTCTCGGATTATTCCATAGCCGAGATCGCCGACTATTTTGTATTTTCTTCCCAAAGCCACTTTACCTCGGCTTTTCAGGAAAAGTACGGTATGACACCGAAAAAGTATCGCGACACCTTCAGCAGCAGAGCTATGCTGAAGTAGATCATTTATTCACGGAGGGACCCTTTGATGAAATTCAACCCGGGTTTATATCTTATCATTGCCATGATCGCTTTTATTCTGGGTTTTCTCACCCTCCTGATTCAACGAAAGGGAGTTGGTATTGTGTCAGATCCAGGCAGCTTTAAAAGCTTTTCTTACAGCCCGGGCTACAGTGATATGAACGGCGCGAGCCATTATGAAACCCTGAAGAAAGACGAAAACGAGACCTGGGTTATTGTCACCGGTGATCGGGACAGCTTTGAGGAACCCATGGTCACCAAAACCTATGAAGTATCCGAGGATGCGGTAGAGGAGTTTGAAGCCTTTTTGATTGAGCGCAATGTTCTCGGGCTTGTGAATCGCAAGGACAGCGATGAATTCATAACCGACTACAGCTCATGGGGATTCAGTATCGTATACGACAATTCCGCAGCCGGCGGCAGCCGCTACGAAACCTATTCCATCGGTGAATACAAGCGATACTCCGATAAAGACTATGAATTGATACAGGAAACGAAAGATCGTTTTCATAACCTCCGAGGCAGGGTCTTGTCAGAAACAACCGAAGAAGATAACTAAAGAAAAAAGGAGACAGGGCCGTCTCCTTTTTCTTTATTCTCTCCCGCACAATTCCCAAAACGCTATGGCAGATGATGCCGCTACATTTAAAGAATCAACGCCGTTATGCATCGGGATCACCGCAATGTGATCGCTTTTTTCAAGCGTCTCCCTTTTGATCCCCGTGCCTTCCGTACCGAAAACGACTGCCCTTCTCTTTGCTCTTGCAAGATTCGGGTCATTCAAAGGTACCGCATCCTTCTCAAGTGCCATGGAGATGGCCGAAAAACCTTCCTCATGCAGAAGCTCCGCGACATTTACATCCTTCGGTATATATGTCCACGGCACCTGAAACACGGTACCGACAGACACTCTCGCCGCTCTCCTGTAATACGGATCGGAGGCCCCGGCAGTCAGTAAAATCGCGTCCACACCGAGTGCCGCGGCTGACCGGAAAATTGCTCCCACATTTGTCGGATTCATAACATCTTCAAGCACCGCAACGTTCGTCGCATTAGCAAGCAATGTTTTCACTTCCGGTAGCTCCGGGCGACGAAATGCCGCCAGCATACCTCTTGTCAGATTATATCCGGTGATATTCTTGATCACCGAAAGCTCTGCCAGCATGATCTCGACATCTTCTGCCAGAAGCTTCAGGATGTTCTGCACCGCTTCACTTTCGTACTGACCCTTCTCGATCAGAAAGGACACCGGTGTTGCTCCGCTTTTAAATGCACGTTCTATGACCATGGGTGTCTCCGCGATAAACAGTCCCGGCTTCGGCTCATGATAGTGCAAGAGCTGTGGTTCACTGAATTTCGTGAACACGGAAACCCGTTCGTCTTCTATATCTTCTATTTGATAGATTTCCTTACTCACACAAAGCTCCTCTTTCCCTGTACTAGATCAGGCCCGTGATCAGGATCACAAGGATCAGGAGCGGAAGCACATATCTGTAGTACGCGATCAATTTCTTGCTCATCCTGATCCCTTTTCCCGTATTGACCTCCTCGAGATACTTGTCCGCTCCCCATCCGAGCTTCGTGACACAGAACAACAGGAACACAAGCGCCCCGACGGGCAGAAGGATGTTGCTGACCAGAAAGTCTTCGCTGCCGAGGATATTCATGCCCTTGATCAGCTTTACGCCGGACAGCACATTAAACCCAAGCAGACAGGGCATGCTGGCCGCAAGCATGAAGACCAGATTGATGAGTACCGATTTGATCCTGCTGAGATTCAGATTTTCCATCATGGAACCGACCAGATTTTCAAACACCGCCGTCACGGTGGAAAAGCTGGCAAAGGTCATAAACAGGAAGAAAAATGTACCCCAGATCCGTCCCGCCGACATGTTGACAAATACGCTCGGGAGAGTGACAAAGATCAGGGAAGGACCCTCATCCGGCTGTATTCCGAAAGAAAAGCATGCCGGGAAAATGATGAGTCCCGAGACAATCGCCACAAAGGTATCCAGACTGCAGATTTTGATCGCTTCCCCCGTCAGCGTGTATTCTTTGCTAACATAGCTTCCGAAGATCTCCATAGATGCAATCCCGATACTCAGGGTAAAGAACGCCTGATTCATGGCTGCGGTGATCACATTTCCAAGCCCGATCTTCTTCACATTATCAAGGTTCGGCATCAAGTAAAACCGCAACCCTTCCCCGGAGTTTTTCAATAGGATGCTGTTGACCGCAAGCACGAGGATCAATGCAAGCAGGCCGATCATCATAAACTTGTTGACGCGCTCAAGCCCGTTTTTCACGCCGAAGCTCAGCACCAGGAAACCGGCTACAACCACGATCGACATAAAGACGGTCATCTCTCCCGGATTTCCCGTCAACGCATCAAATACCGGCGCTACACTGTCCTGCGCAAGTCCTTCAAACCCTCCGGTCAAAAACTTCCAGAAATAGGCAAGCATCCACCCTGCCACCGTCGTGTAGTACATCATCAGGATATAGTTGCCCGCAATGCACAGCCATCCGTGCAAATGCCATTTGCTGCCGGGCTTTTCAAGCTGTCCGTATGCCTTGACAATGGACTTCCCGCTGGCTCTGCCCACCGCAAGCTCCATAGTGAGCACCGGAACACCCATGAGTACAAGAAACAACAGATAAAACAGTACGAAGACTGCACCTCCGTTTTCACCCGCCACATAAGGGAACTTCCATACATTTCCGATTCCGATGGCGCAGCCCGCGCTGACTAAGATAAACCCGAGCCTGCTGCCAAATCCATCTCTCTTTTCATTCATGTGTATCTGCCCTGTTTCGGAGGTGTTATCCATCAATAATTTTCAGCGTTGATCTCGAAGAAGGACTGCGGATGGTTGCAGACCGGGCAAACCTCGGGTGCCTCGGTGCCTACCACGATATGGCCGCAGTTTCTGCACTCCCATACCTTGACCTCGCTCTTCTTGAAGACTTCCTGCATCTCTACATTCTTTAAAAGTGCGCGGTAGCGCTCCTCATGGTGTTTCTCGATCTCGCCGACAGCTCGAAACTTTGCGGCAAGCTCCGGGAAGCCCTCTTCCTCGGCGGTCTTCGCAAAGCCTTCGTACATATCCGTCCACTCATAATTCTCGCCGTCAGCGGCAGCTCCCAGATTCTCCGGCGTGGTGCCGATCCCGTTTAACTCCTTGAACCAGAGCTTTGCGTGTTCTTTCTCGTTGTCCGCCGTCTTCAAAAACAGGGCTGCGATCTGCTCAAACCCATCCTTCTTTGCCTTCGATGCAAAATAGGTATATTTGTTTCTCGCCATGGATTCGCCCGCAAATGCAGCCTCTAAGTTCTTTTCTGTCTGTGTCCCTGCGTAGGGATTTTTCTTTTCTTCTGCCATGTT
>CACZPL010000119.1 GCA_902783015.1 uncultured Lachnospiraceae bacterium | reverse complement strand
TTAAGCGGCAGGCTCCAGGATACGGACGAGCTCTCCAAGGCAGCGGGATTGCACCTGTTTGAGACCGTGGAGGCGGCGTCAAAGAAGAAGAGACACGGCATTGATAAGAAGCTGACCTACCTTCTGCACAACAACAAGAGAAAGCTTTCCCTTGAGCAGCAGGTGAAGGCGGTTGTATCCGCGGTGTCCCTGTTCTGTGAGCAAAACGGCTTAAAGACCATCACCCTCACAAGCTCCATGTACGGCGAGCTTGACGAGGAGACCATGAGCTTCCTTGTGAACGGACTTCGCTTAGAGGGACTCAAGGCCGAGTATGTGGACGATATTGCGTATGATAAAAATGCCCTCCGTGCCTGCGCGGACGCGGACGGTACAGTGCTGATCGAGCAGATCGGAAGCTCCGTACTCACGGAGATCGAAAAGGAGATCTTAAGCGCGCGCGAATACAAAGTAAACATGATCGGTTCCGTGATCTTTGAGTAATGAAATGAGGTAAATATGAGTACAGGAAGAGTACCACAGGGAAGGACGCAGGCACAGGTAAGAAGAAAACCGAATAAGAAAACAAGAAAGGCGGATATGATCCTGCGCAGGATCGGCTATGTGATCTGCGCACTGGTGGTGATCATAGGGGCGGTGTCGCTGGTATTTGCGGCGCGGCTGAAGGTACTTCCGTCCAAGTTCCTTGTGATCGCGGCGGTGGGGATCATCGCCATCGCGGTGCTGTTTGCGGCACTGCAGAGATGGAGGATCCCGGGAATCATCACCAAGGCGCTCTCCCTCATTTTGATCGTGATCATGATCATCGGCTGCGCTTATATGAACTATACCCGCGGCAAGGTGAAGGATATGACGGGTATTGCTACCAAGGTGGATAACATTCAGGTCTACGTATTAAAAGACGACCCCGCGCAAAACGTGCTCGATGCAAAGGATTACTCCTTCGGTATCCTGCGTGAGCTTGACAGAAAGAACACAGATGAGGTGGTTTCCGAGATCTCGACAGAGACCGGGCAGGCGGTAAACACCGTGGAACAGGAGGATGTTTTCGCGCTGGCTTCGGCCCTCTTTGCGGGCGATGTAAAGGCCATCGTCATCAACAGCGCTTACGAAGGATTTTTCGAGGATTCCGAGGAGTTTGCGGATTTCTCGAGTCGTGTCCGATCCATCGCGTTCCGGGACATCCAGACCAAGGTGGAAAAGAAAGCAGAAAACGATCAATACTTGAAGGATGATAATACATTTACCATTTACGTGAGCGGTGTGGATACCAGAGGCGGACTCTCCGGTAACAGTAACAGCGACGTAAATATCCTGGTGACCGTGAACAAGGATACGCATCAGATATTCCTGCTCACGACACCGCGTGACTTCTACCTGCCGCTGTCCATCTCGGGCGGTGCTCTGGATAAGCTTACCCATGCGGGCGGTCACGGCGTTGATGTGTCCAAGGACACGCTGGCCGATTTCTATGAGGTTAACGTGGAGGATTACTTAAAGATCAACTTTATCGGATTTGAGAAGATTGTCGATACCCTCGGCGGTATCACCGTATGGTCGGATTATTCCTTCTCCGAGGTGCTTGAGGAGTCGGCGGCCATCGATATCCAGGAGGGCTGGAATGAGCTAAACGGCAGCCAGGCACTGACCTTTGCGAGAACCAGACACACCATCGAGGGTGGTGACCGTGCGAGAGGCAAGAACCAGATGCAGGTGATCGAAGCCGTGCTGGATAAGCTGCTTTCTCCGAGCATCCTTTCAAATTACGCACAGCTGCTGGATGACATCTCCGACTGTATGCTCACCAGTATGACCTACGACGAGATCACGGATCTGATCCGTGAGCAGCTGGATTCAAACGCAAGCTGGGATATCCAGAAGTACTCCGTGGACGGCTATGATTCCTGGGGAAGCTGCTGGTCAGCCGGCGGACAGGAGCTCTACGTGATGGAGCCCAACATGGACACAGTGAACAAGGCGAAGGAATATCTCCGCAAGATGTACAACGATGAGAAGATCACCGTGGTTCAGGATACGGAATAAAAAAAGATTGAAGTATGCCACCTGAGGGGAGCCTCGGGTGGCATTGTTGTTACCTCATGTCAAATTAGGAGGAAGACATAAATGAAACTATCGGTTGTGGTACCGTGTTATAACGAGGAGGGCAATGTACCGCTGTTTTATCAGGCGACTGTGGATGCCCTCGGCGAGCTGATGCGGGACACGGAGCTGATCTTTATAAATGACGGAAGCAAGGACGGAACCCTTGCAGCACTGACCAATGTAGTAGACAAATCACCCTACGACGTCAAGGTGATCAATTTTTCCAGAAACTTCGGCAAGGAGGCTGCGCTCCTCGCGGGGCTTCGCAAGAGTGCGGGAGAGTACACGGTCATCATCGACGCCGATATGCAGCAGCGCCCGGAGTACATCGTGGACATGTACAAGATCTTGGAGGAGCAGCCGGAGTATGATGTGGTTGCGGCCTACCAGGGTGCGCGCAAGGAGGGCAAAGTCTTAAGCTTTTTAAAGAATACCTTCTACAAGGTGATCAATGCGCTGACGGACGTAGAGTTTGTGCAGTCGGCCAGCGATTTTCGTATGTTTCGGCGCGTGGTGGTGGATGCGATGCTGTCGCTGACAGAGCGCTGCCGCTTTACCAAGGGCATCTTTGCCTGGGTCGGCTTCAATACCTACTATATGCCCTACAAGGTGGAGGCCAGGGCAACGGGAAAGAGCAATTGGAATTTCTTTAAGCTTTTAAAATATGCGATGGACGGCATCATGGCCTTTTCGGTCAAGCCCTTGCTGATCGTTTCGGTTTTGGGGATCATCCTCTTTTTGACGTCCATCATATGCACGATCTACGTGGTGATAAAGACCCTGATCTTCGGAGATCCGGTGGCGGGCTTCCCGACACTGGCCTGCCTGATCCTGATGCTCTCGGGCATCCAGCTGTTATCTATCGGTATCTTGGGACAGTATCTGGCAAAGAATTACACCGAGACCAAGGCCAGACCGCTCTATGTGGTAAAGAACATCCTCGGATCGGAGGAGAAGCATGAAGAATAAAAGCCTGATCATTAAAATCGCCGGCTTGCTGTTTATGATTTGCTTTGCCGTGTTTTTCCTGGGCTACGAGTGGGTGGCCAATTACAATCACGGCGGTCTTTACAGCGTATACTGGACATCGGATGATAAGACAGAGATGGTTCCGCTTGCGGACGGGAAGACGGTCACGGTTCCCTTTGTGACGGACCGGGAGCTCCTGTGCGGCTTCGGTATTTCCGTGGGCTTTGACAGAGAACCCGCCGGGACCCTTGCGTATGCCTTAAAGGACGGAGCTACCGGTGAGGTACTTGCCGCGGCGGAGACCGGCGTGGGAAGCTTTGACCCGGACAATGTGGTAAGACTCGATTTCGATACGCTGATCGCGGGATGTAACGGACGCAGCCTCATTGCGGAGCTTACCTTTCACCCGGCCTCGGATGCACCGCTCAATCTGCGGATGATGAGGAACGAGGAGGGCTTGCAGGTTCCGATACTCTATGCCATGATCGGCGGGAAGAGCAGCTTTGTGACGGCCTACACCGTGATCTTTCTGCTGCTTATGCTTGCCTTGCTGTTTGTATACTGTGTTGCGGTGTTTGACAAGCTCCGCGCGCGCTTTATGCCGGAGCATACATTTCTTGTCACGATCCTTTTGGTCGGGTTTGCCTTTTTGCTCTTGATCCCGACGGGCGTGGCGCCGGATGACCCCATGCACCTTTCCCGCGCCTACGAGATTTCAAACCATGTACTCGGAAAGGGCGAAGGACCAAACGGTGAGCTTCTGATGCGCGGTGATGACGCAAAGAAGGGCTTCATCACTGTGACAACCAGCAAGCGCGCCTATACCAAATATTATGATGAATTGTTCGACGGCGTGGAGGACGAGACCATGGTGGTAACGGAGGAGAAGATCAGCTCTGCCAAGGGCTACCTCTACGTGCTGCCCTCCATAGGGATCACCCTCGGGCGGCTGTTACATTTCGGGACCTCCATGATGTACCTGCTCGGGCGGCTGTTTAATTTTGCGCTCTTTGTGCTGGTCGACTTTTTTGCCATTCGTCTTTTGCCCTTCGGCAAGATGGTGGTCTTTGTCTGGGCTATGCTGCCCATGACACTGCAGCAGGCCTGTTCCTTTTCCTACGACAGTCCCATCAATTCGCTCTGCGTGATGGTCACGGCCCTTACGCTGCATCTGTTGTACGGAAAGGATGTCAAAAAGAAACCGGTCAAGCTTGCACTGCTGATTATCTGCGCGCTTTTGCTCCTGCCCTGCAAGGACGGTGCCATCGCTCCCCTTGCGCTCCTGCCGATGCTCCTGGTGTTCGGCTGGTGGAAGGAACACGGCAAGGATATCCGCGAGAAGGTGCGGGCAAAGATCCCCTTTGCAAAGTGGATCCTGCTTGCCGTGGCGGCGCTTGTCATTTTTGCGATCCTGCTCGTTTCCGTCAAGGTGACGAGACAGCTGACCAGACCGGAGAATATCAACAATTACGACCTTTACTGGACGGATGAAAGCGGATACACCATCGGCTACTTTATCCTGCATCCCACAAAGCTGGTCGGCATTCTGGTGGGGACCTTATGGACAAAGGGGGACGGATACCTGGCGCAGATGCTGGGCGGTCAGCTCGGCTGGCTCAACATCACGGTACCCATGGTGATCATCCTGCCCTTCTTCCTGCTGATGATCTTTGCCACAGTCCGGAGAAATGACGAGGAACAGTGCCTTTCCGGCGGCGCAAAGGCATGGATGCTGCTTATGTCCTTTTTGGTGTGCGGCTTCTCCTTTGCGGGCATGCTGACACACTGGACCCCGGCGACCTACCCCTATATCGAGGGGGTACAGGGCAGATACTTCCTGCCGTTCCTGGTGCCGGTATTCCTGACGATCCGCTCGAAGCGGACCTCTGTCGACGGTGAAATGGACCGGATCATACCGGTGCTCACCGTGATGCTGGAATTTTTTGTTGTGATGTCATATTCGTTTTGTATTGCTTAAGAAATATATTCTTTAAGAAAGAGAGGAAAAAAACATGTGCGGAATTATTGGATTCACAGGCAACAAGCCCGCCAAGGATATCATTATTGACGGTCTTGCGCGCCTCGAGTACCGTGGTTATGACAGCGCAGGCATCGCCCTGTTTGCGGATCATGATTTTTCGGTGCGCAAAAGAACCGGCAAGGTGGAGGAACTTCGGAAGCTCTGCCTGAGCGACCCGATCGACGCAAACTGCGGTATCGGCCACACACGCTGGGCAACCCATGGCGGCGTGACGGACGTAAACGCACATCCGCATCGCTGCGGACAGGTGGTCCTGATCCACAACGGTATCATAGAAAACTACAAGCAGCTGGTATCGGAGTACGCACTTTCCGACAAGCTGGTATCCGAGACGGATTCCGAGGTGGTTGCCGCCCTGCTTGACACCTTCTACGAGGGTGACCCGGAAAAGGCGATCAAGAAGGCCGTGAACGTGCTGTCCGGTGCCTTTGCGCTCTGCATCATGTTCCAGGATATCCCGGATACGATCTACGCGATCCGTAATGTAAGTCCCATGGTGGCTGCGCACTTTGACGGAGGCTCCATCATCGCTTCGGACCTGACCGCGCTGATCGATTTTTCCAAGGAATACTTCGTGGTACCCGAGTACCACATCATAAAGCTCACAAAGGATGCCATCGATGTCTGTGACTTAAAGGGCAAGGCCGTACAGCCGCAGCTTCTCACAGTAAACTGGGATATCACCAGTGCCCAGAAGGGCGGCTACCCGTTCTTCATGCTGAAGGAGATCTTTGAACAGCCGGATGCCATCCGCAATACCATCATGCCGCGTATCATGAACGAGCTTCCGGATTTCACGGATGACGGCGTGGATGACGAGGTCTTCAAAAACTGTAAGCAGATCAATGTAGTGGCCTGTGGAACCGCAATGCACGCGGGCATCGTGGGCAAGCATCTGATCGAAAAACGCCTGCGTATCCCGGTGAATGTGGAGATCGCATCGGAATTCCGCTACAAGGATCCGATCATAGACGAGCAGACTTTGACCATCGTGCTCTCCCAGTCGGGAGAGACCATCGATACCTTAGAGGCCTTAAAGCTTGCGAAGAAAAAGGGCTCCAAGGTGCTCTCCATCGTAAACGTGAAGGGCTCCACCATTGCTCGCGAGAGTGACTACGTGCTCTACACCCATGCGGGTCCGGAGATCGCCGTGGCAAGTACCAAGGCTTACACCGTACAGGTGGCTGCCATGTATCTGATCTGCGCGCGGATCGGTTATGTGAAGGGGATCATCTCCGAGTCCGATACCAGACATTTCATCTCCAGACTGCAGAGCGCGCCGAACATCATCGAGGAGACCTTAAAGGATGCGAACAACATCAAGCGCATCGCAAACCATATCAAGATGGCGACCGACACCTTCTATATCGGGCGCGGCTTGGACTACACCATGGCACTTGAGGCGGCCCTGAAGCTGAAGGAAATCTCCTATGTACACGCAGAGGCCTATGCGGCGGGCGAGTTAAAGCACGGTACCATCGCACTCATCGCGGAGAATGTTCCGGTGATCGCGCTGGCCACCCAGGAGGATGTGTACGCGAAAGTGATCTCAAACATTCGCGAGGTCAAGGCAAGAGGCGCCTATGTGGTTTTGGTCAGCATGGATGAGAAGGTGGAGGATCCGGCGATCTGCGACAAGCACGTGAGGATCCCGAAGGTAGAGCCGGAGTTTACCGCCTTTGCGACGGCGGTGATCCTGCAGCTCATTGCATATTACACGTCCGAGGCCAAGGGCCTGGATGTGGATAAGCCGAGAAACCTGGCAAAATCCGTTACGGTAGAATAAACAAAAAGAAGGCGCTGCATCGCGTAAGGTGCAGCGCCTTCTTTTTATTCTTTTTCCACTAACCCGAGCAGGGTGTTTACCATAAAATCGTTTTGCCGCGGGTTCATGAAGCAGAATCTCACGTAGCGGTTGTCCAAGCCGCGGATATCCGAACAGTTTCTGAGGATCATGCCCTGGTGCTCCATGGCCTCACAGACCTCTCCGGCAGAGGGACCGGAATCCGGCAGGCGGATCAGCATGAAGTTTGCGTTCGGCTTGTACAGCCGGATGGAGTGACTGGTAGCCATGGCCGAGACGATCAGGCTGCGCTCCGTGTGTACCTGGGAGCGGGAACGCTCAATGTAGCCCATGTCGTAGAACATACTGGTACACGCCGCTGCGGTAAGCGAGGAGATGTTGAAGTTCGGCGCGGTCTGCGTGATCTTTTTCAGTCCCTCGTTGTCACCCGAGATACCGTAGGCAAGGCGAAGTCCGGGAACCGCAAAGAACTTGGATACGCTGCGGAGTACGGCAAGGTTTTCGTATTTCTCGGTGAGAGGCACCGCAGTGATATCTTCGTAATCATCCACAAACTCGATGAACATCTCGTCGATCAGCAGGAAGGTGTTCGTCTCCTTACAGCGATCCGCGATCCGTATGATCTCATCCCTTGTGAGAAGCTGGGAGGCGGGATTGCTCGGATTGTCGATCAGCACTGCGGAGAGATCATCATCGATCACATCGATCAAGGCATCCACGTTGATGCGGAAGTCTTCCGTCTCCTCCGTGTGAAAGTGCAGGATCTCGCTGCCGAGAGCCCCGGCGGCACGCTCGTATTCCGAGGAACACGGCACGGGCAGCAGCACCTTTTTCGGCCGATGCATGCCCAAAAACAGACGGATCAGATCCGAGGAGCTGGAGCGAAGCACGATCCGGCCCTCCGAGCAGCCGCAGTGAGAGGCGATGGCCGCCTTCAGTTTGTCGTAGTAGATGTTCGGGTACTGGCCGATCCCGTACATGTTTTCTTCAATGGCGCGTTTTACGGAACCCGGCACGCCGAGCGGGTTCAGGTTCAGATCGTAGTGCACCGTTTCCTGCTGCTCGATCCGCAGCGTCGGTGTGGAACCAATCGCGTTCATTTCGGTATTTCCTCCTGTGTATATCATTTTTCAAAAAGTCTTTCAAAAAACGTAATCCTATGGTACAATGTACTTTGGCTTACTAACCAATTATAATCAAAACGCCAAACGATATCAAGAGATATTTGTCAGGAGATATATAAACCCATGAAAGCAATCGTGGAACAATATGCAAAGGGAGAATTTCAGGTAGATCGACCTGAGGTTGAAATATCAGAGCAGTTTATCAAGCTTTCCATAGAATCCGGGACCTTGTATGAGGGTTCCTTTCACGTGCGCAGTGTAAACGATCGTCCCATCAAGGCGATGGTCTACGACTCGCGCTACATGCTCAGGTTTGAGTCCCATTCCTTTATCAGCCGCGGGTTTGACGTCAAGTACAGCTTTGACGCCACCTGTCTTGAGGCCGGCAAAAACTACAAGGGACATATCAGCGTGATCACCGACGGCGGAGAGTTCAAGATCGCCTACGAGATCGAAGTGATCACCTCCTATGTCAAATACGGCGACCAGAAGATCGACGACCTGTTCAAGTTTGCGACCCTCGCGGAGAGCAACTGGAACGAGGCGGTCCGTGTTTTTTCGCGGGATGATTTCCGCCGGACCTTCATCGAAAAGGATCCGCTGGTCAAGCAGATCTATGCAAGCCTCATGGAGAGTCACTCCGTGGATCAGGCCTTGGAGGAGTTTTTGGTGTATGTGCACAAGAAGCGCGCTCTGACTCTTTCCGTTGCGAAGGCAAAGATCAATGTGGAGATGCCCTCGGAGCTTTCCAAGATCTCCGTGGGTGTGAGCAAGAACACCTGGGGCTACACCTATTCCACTGTGAAATCCATGGCGGATTTCATCATTCCGGCAAAGAAGAATATCTTAAGCTCCGATTTTTGCGGAAACAGCTATGCCCTTGAATGTCTCATTTCCCCGGAAAATATTCCGGAGGGTGTGACAAGCGGCAAGCTTGTGATAGAAAACATTTACCAGACCATCGAGGTGGAGATCATTCTCTCCAAGCCGAAGAGCAAGACCGTCATTCCCGCCAAGGCAGGGAATCGTCTGCACATTGTAAAGACCAATCAGATCAAGCTGATCACGCAGTATCTCGATTATCGCATGGACCGCATCTCACTGCAGGACTATGTGGACAATTCCTTAGAGATCTTCCGCACACTTGCGCGCTATATGCCCGAGGAGGCCATGTACCGTCTCGGTATCATGCATATGAACATCATGCAGGGCGAGATCGAGAAGGTGGAGCAGGAGTTCATGCGTATTGAAGCCGACGTGGACAATACCGTGATGGACAACATGCAAAAGAGCTATTACGCGTATCTGTCTGCCATGGTGAGCAAGAAGGCGGATGCCATTGAGCGGGCACGCAATCTGATCAAGCGAAACTACCGCATCGAGGAGGATAAGATCTTCTACTTCTGGCTGCTTTTGTTTATCGATGATACCTACACGGCAGACCAGGGTATGCTCTACCGTGAGATCAGCACGCTCTACGACAGCGGCTACAACAGTCCCGTCATGTACCTGGAGCTCTGTGAGCTCTTGAACAACAACCCGCTTTTGTTAAAGCGGATCGGCAATCTGGAGATCACGACAGTCCGCTGGGGACTGCGTCATAAGTATATCGCGGACGAGGTGGTGGACGAATTCATCCGTCTGGCCGGCTCCGTCAAGAATTTCGATGCGAAGATCTTCTCCATCATGGAGGCCATCTACGACAGAAACAAAAATGTCGAGGTGCTCCGCAGTATCTGCTCCATGCTGATCTCTGCGGGCAGACTGGACAATAAATATCACAGATTCTACCGCGATGCGGTGGACAACAACCTGAAGTTCATCGGCCTGAACGAGTGCTTCGTCAAGAGCATGAACTTCACGCGCTACGACCTGATCCCGCAGTCGGTGCTCTATTACTTAAACTACAAGAACACCCTCTCGGAGACGGAGCTTGCGTACCTCTACGCAAACGTCATCTTCAACAAGGCGCAGCACATGAAGGTGTACCACGAGTACTGCACCACCATGCAGGACTTCATGGAGAACATGATCATCAAGGGCCGTGTGAGCGACGACCTCACCGTGATCTACGATGAATTCCTGGAACCTGAGACCGTGAGCCCGCTCTATGCGCCGAAGCTCATCAACATCATCTTCCGCCGGAAGCTGGTGTGCTTCAACACCGGCGTGCGCGCCGTGATCGTGACGCACCAGGAGCTTGAGGAGGTACAGCGCGTTCCCGTGGTAAACGGCGAGGCCTATGTGGAGATTCTCTCCAACACCGCCTCCATCATCTTCGAGGACGGCGAGGGCAACCGCTATGCGGGGTCCATTCCCTACCGCCTGGAGCGCATTGTGGATGAGAAGGCCTACATGGATATCTGCCGCCAGTTTTCGCCCCGCGACTACCGCGTGCTCTTATACAACTACGAGCAGCTCGGCGACTTTACCTTCAAGAAGGCGCTGGAGGTCAACGCGGCAAGAGACATTGTCAACTGCGAGGAGATTTCCTACAAGTATAAGCAGCAGGCCTATTTAAACATTATCGAATACTACCACGAGAACCTGGACAATGATGTACTGTCCAAATATCTCGGAAAATTGGATATCGAATACTTAAATCACGCGAACGCCCGCGTCATGATCGCTTACATGATCGACATGGGTCTGTTCGACAAAGCGTTCTCGGCCGTGAAGCTCTACGGCTTCGACGAGATCGACTCCGAGGAGCTCTACCGCCTGGCAGACTACGGCGTGGAGGACTCCGACGGCTTCTTAAACGAGGACCTTCTTTCCATCTGCGTACATCTGTATAAGATGGGTAAGGTCAACGAGCGCATTTTGGTCTACGTGATCAACAACTTCAAGGGCGACTTGGACGAGCTTGCAAATCTCTTCAAGCTTGTCAGAAACCGCATCCGCGACGTGTCCTTCCTTGCGGAGAACACGCTGGCGCAGATGATGTTTGCCATGGGCAATGTGGAGTACATCTACGACATCTTCACCGCTTACTACGGCGGGCGCTCCCGCGGCCTTGTGGTCAAAGCCTTCCTGCGCTTTGCGGCCTTCAACTACATCATCCGCGATGTTCAGACCCCGGGCAGCATCTTTGACTGCCTGTACTTAGAAATGATGAAAGGCAACATCGACGACGAGATCTCCAAGATGGCGCTCCTTGCTCATTTCTCGAAGCTCGACCGCTACACGGAGGACCAGAAGGAATGGATCTCCGAGGCAGTGGGCCGCTTCATGGATGCCGGCAAGATCATGCCCTTCTTCAAGAGCTTCCGCGCCTTCGTCCGTCTGCCGCAGGATGTCTTCCTGAAGACCTACCTGATCTACAAGTCAGAGCCGGGCAAGCAGGTGACCGTAAAGTTCGCCTTCGACACCGGCTCCAGACAGATCCTCACCTATCGCACGGAGCGTCTGGACGAGATGATCCCCGGCCTCTACGTGAAAGAGTTTGTGGTCTTCCACGGTGAGCGCCTCGTCTACAAGGTCGACGACGACATGCTCGGCAGCGCTTACGTGGTCGAGAGCGAGTCCCTTAAGACCAAGGCCTTTAACAAGAAGGATAAGAACAGATTTGAACTCATCAACAGTATGCTGGTTGCTCAAGAGATGAGAGAAGATAATGAATTATTAGAAACACTGGACGTATACCTAAATACCATTCACCTCTTTGAAGAAAACTTGAGTATACTCTGATAAACATTCAGTAAACAGCACCGGCATACTCTCTTAGAGTATATTCCCGGCGCGAGGTATGGTGTTTTTCGAGAGCGACCCGTACCAACAGGGTAAATGAGCCACTCAGAGCGGGTCGAAAAATACCTACCGGGAGCCGGGCCGGATACCCAGCCGGTGCGTCACTACTCAGTATATAGGAGAAAACAAATGTCCGAAGCATATTACATCGGCATGGATCTGTGTCCCGATACCACGCAGATCTCCTTTTACAACGACATAAAGCGTGAGCCGGAAACGGTCAATCAGCTCAACAACAAGGAAACCTACATGATGCCCAACATTTTATTCTACAGCAACAAGACGGGCGACTGGTACGTAGGCTCCGAGGCCTCCGAGGCGCGCTTCAAGGAAGACGGCGTGATCCTGGACGAGCTGTATAAAAACGCTTCCAGCGAAAACTCCGTAGAGGTGGGCGGCGTGTCCTACACCTACAAGAAGCTCTTTTTGATGATGCTGAAGATGCACATCAACAGCTTCCTGTACCGCTACGAGGGCGCAACCGTAAAGAAGCTTGTCATCACCATCCCGGAATACAACAAGCAGTTGTTCCGCGTGTTGAAGGGCTTCTACCGCGAGCTCGCCATTCCGGAGACCAGCGTGGAGATCACAAGCCACTTGGACAGCGGCCTGTACTATGTCTTCAACCAGAACCCGGAGCTTTTTGTGAATTCCGTGGCCCTGTTTGACTACAGCGCGGAGGGTCTGATCTACTCCCGCATCGACGTGACCCGCGGCAAGACACCGGAGGTCATTACGGTGACGCAGGAGGATTACTCCAGGCAGTTTAACCTGACGGCGTTTAAGGGCGACAACATCCAGATGGACGAGGCCTTTGCCAAGATCGTGGCCCACGAGATGAAGCAGACCTTTATCTCATCGGTGTTCCTGACGGGTCTGGGCTTCTCGGAAAAATGGATGAACCATTCCAGAAATATCCTCTGTCAGGGCAGACGCGTATTTGCCGGACAGAACATCTATACCAAGGGTGCCTGCTACAAGGCGGTGGGCGGAGAGTACAGCGAGTTCTACAAAAAGCACTTTGTGGAGACCAGCGAGAATGTACTCTACGACATCGGCATCTCCAGCGGAGATGAGGAGGACACCTTCATCGGCGTCACAAAGGGCGGAAACCAGTGGTACAACACCGTGGGCAAGATCAACGTGATCTTAGATGACACGGATCGGCTGACTCTGGTGTACAAGAACTTAAAGAACGATGAAAAGACAAGGGAGACGGTCAAGCTCTTCGGTATCCCGAAGCGGCCCAACAAGACCTCCAAGTTCTCCATAGAAGTTGAATTTGATGATCCCAGGCGGGGAGCGGTAGTGATCCGCGACGTGGGCTTCGGTAAGCTCTTCCCCACCACGAATAAGATATATCGCAAGGAGTTCGAACTGTAATGTCCAAGGTGATCTTATGTACAACCAAAGAGGCGAAGCACCCGTTCATTTTCCTGAACACCAAGGTGGAGGTGGGAAGCTACGAGGAGCTCTGCTTCTACATATACAACAACACGGTTTTGATCAGCAAATCCTCGCTGTCGGACCGCTTGTTTGATTGGATCCGGGATGAACTGGCCATGCCCGAGCTTGCGGCAAAGCTGGTGAATCTCTCCAACCGTACCTCCTTTGCGCAGGATCTTTTGGTGGAGATCCTCTCCGCGGGCAATTACTACGAGCCTGCCGAGATCGCAACTTACGTGGAGGCCTGGCAGAAATACAGAAAGCTGACCACCAGCCAGAAAAAGAAGCTGAAAGGGGACGGTTACCTTGCGTACAAGCGGTACATCAAGGCAGCGTCCATTTACGATGATATCATAGACAATCATCCGGATGTATCGGACGATGAGTTTTTGGGAAATGTGTACCACAACCGCGCTGTGGCGGCAGCCAACAACCTGGACGTGGACGACGCGCGTGGCTTTTTCTTAAAGGCCTACGAGTTAAACGGCAACGAGGAGTCACTGCGGGAGTATCTGATCGTGTACGCCTCGGGCAATGATTCGGCGAGCATCAAGCAGGAGATGCGTCGCTTCGGTTTGAAAGAGGACAATTTCGAGAGCCTGATGATGGAGCTCGGTGACGCCAACGAGGATGTCCGCGAGATGACCATTTTCTCCATGATGCAGCGCGCCGTGTATAACCGCATGAACAAGGATATGATAGATTACGATAAGCGCATGGATATCATTTTGGGACAGCTCAAGGATGAGTTCAGGGAGCAGGCAATCTGATGGTATTACTCGACAGATTAAAGGCATTTCTTGCAGAGGATGACATAGACCAGTCGGAGTCGGAGGGCACACCCGATCAGGGATCGGGCGAGGACGCCCCTGCGGACACCGGCGGTTTTGCTGTGTTGAATCCGGAAAACGTTGTGACGAAAACGCCGGCCCCGGCTCCCGCAAAGCCGCCGAAAAACCGGGCAAAGGAACCGGAAGCCGACGACCAAAACGCAATGCGCGACGGCGCGGATATAGACGAGCTCCTGGATTCCCTCGCCACGAAGAAAAAGGGCGCGGAAGACGGAGAACAGCCGGAGCCAAAGAAGGAAGCAAAGCCTGCGAAAGCGGATGGCGCCGCAACCGAAAAACCGGCAGCACCCCCCGCACCGGATCGCGATCCGGAGGTCGAAGCCATCCTAAATGAGACCGACCCGGAGTCGGAGAGTGAAGCTGCGCCGGAGGCCGCTGAGGAAGCGCCGAGGAAGAAACGTAAAAAGAAGAAAAAGAAGGACGCCGAGGAGGAGCAGGAAAAGAAGACTGCGGCGCAGAGAAAGCGCGAGGCCTACGAGGAGTTCTTTGAGAGCGACGGGCAGGAAGCGCCCGCCGGAAAAAAGAAAAAATCACTTCGCCAGTGGTTCCGCAATCTCTATGCGGACACCGACGACGGCGCGTGGGATTATGACGCGCGGATCCGTCGGGACGTGGAAATGCACCAGGAGGTGGTGAGCAACAAGCGCGCCTTCTCCGAGAAAAAAACGGTGTCGGATTTCTGCGAGCAGTTGGTGGACTTGACATATCAGGAAGAGGATTTAAAGAGAGAGTACCAGCTTGTGACGGCATACCTCGTCGATATTCAAAAGATCGAGGAGCTGCCGCAGGAGCTTGCTGCCGAGATCCAGGATACGGCAAGAAAGATCGAGCTGGTGGAAAAGAGCAGGAATACCTACGTGCAGTCCGAGAACCTGCTTCCCATGGAGCAGTTTAACCGGATGCAGCGCCTGGAGGATGAGGTGCAGGACACCGTGGTGAAGCTCACCAATATGGAAATGCGCGACTCCATGCTAAAGAGCGACATGGGGCACTTAGAGGGCGAGAAGGAAGATTTAAAATACATGCGCGAGGAATTCTCGGAGGATATCATGAGGACCCGCGGCATCGTTTCCACGGTGCTGATCCTCTTTTTGCTGGCAGTGGGCGTTCTGCTTTCCATCGCTCTGTACAGCAAGCTTGACGTGATGCTGCCCTCGCTTGTGATCGGCCTGGTGGCCGTGATCTCCTTTGTGGTGGCCTACGTGCATTACGTGGATGTGAAGAACGAGATCAAGGTGACGGACGCGAAGCTAAAGCGTGCCATATCACTTTTGAATAAGGTGAAGGTCAAGTATATCAACAACACCAACACCAGAGATTATATATACGAGAAATACGGCGTAAACTCCGGCAAGGAGCTGGAGTACAACTGGGAGCTCTACAACAAGATGGTGCAGGATGCCCGTCGCTATTCGCAGGCCAACACGGATTACCGTGTCTACTGCGATGAACTGGTGGAGCAGCTCACCAGGATCGGCGTCAAGGATCCGCTTGTGTGGCCCAAGCAGACGCAGGCTCTGATCGATCACCGCGAGATGGTGGAGATCAAGCACAGCTTAAACACCCGCCGTAAGAAGCTCCGCGACCAGCTTGCTTCCTGCGACAAGATGCGCGAGAACGCGAGGATCGCGCTGCACGCCTCCGCCGAGGGAAACCCGGAGATCAAGGCGTATATCAGAGAGATTCTCGGATCTTATAAGATAGATTTTGTATAATTATTCCGGGATTCTTCGCTACGCTCAGAATGACTGTCATTCTGAGGAGCGCAGCGACGAAGAATCCTGAAATCGAAGCCAGATAAAGGAGAGAAAAATGAAAGAACTGGAGAAAACCTACAACCCATCCGACATCGAGGAGCGACTCTACGACAAATGGGTCTCAAAGAAATACTTCCACGCTGAGGTAGACCGCAGCAAAAAGCCGTTTACCATCGTGATGCCGCCACCGAATATCACGGGACAGCTCCACATGGGCCACGCGTTGGACAACACCATGCAGGACATCCTGATCCGTTTCAAGCGCATGCAGGGCTATAACGCTCTCTGGCAGCCGGGCACCGACCACGCGGCGATCGCGACCGAAGTAAAGCTGATCGAGTCCTTAAAGGCACAGGGTATCGAAAAGGAAGACCTGGGCCGTGAGGGCTTTTTGAAGAAGGCCTGGGAGTGGAAGGCCGAGTACGGCGGAAGAATCGTGAACCAGTTAAAGAAGCTCGGTTCCTCCGCAGACTGGGACCGCGAGCGCTTCACCATGGACGAGGGCAACAACAAGGCCGTGACAGAGGTCTTCATGAAGCTCTATGAAAAGGGCTATCTGTACCGCGGCTCCCGCATCGTAAACTGGTGCCCTGTGTGTCAGACCTCTATCTCTGACGCAGAGGTGATCCACGAGGAGCAGCAGGGTAATTTCTGGCACATCAACTATCCGGTGGTGGGCGAGGAAGGCCGCTTTGTCGAGATCGCGACAACACGTCCGGAGACCCTGCTGGGCGATACCGCCGTTGCGGTAAACCCCGAGGATGAGAGATATCAGGATATTGTGGGAAAGACATTGCTCCTTCCCTTAGTGAACCGTGAGATCCCCGTTGTGGCGGATGCTTACGTGGATAAGGACTTCGGAACCGGCTGTGTGAAGATCACACCGGCGCATGACCCCAACGACTTTGAGGTGGGCAAGCGCCACGATCTGCCGGAGATCAACATCATGAACGATGACGCGACCATCACCTGTCCGGGCACACGCTACGACGGGATGGAGCGCTATGAGGCAAGAAAGGCAGTACTCGAGGACCTTGAAGCACAGGGCCTTTTGGTCAAGACTGTGCCGCATACCCATATGGTGGGAACCCACGACCGCTGCAAGACTACCGTGGAGCCGCTGGTAAAGCCCCAGTGGTTCGTGAAGATGGAAGAAATGGCAAAGCCGGCCAAGGAAGCGGTGGAGCAGGGCAAGATCCGCCTGGTTCCCGAGAGCATGAGCAAGACCTATTACAACTGGCTGGACAACATCCGCGACTGGTGCGTGTCCCGTCAGCTCTGGTGGGGTCACAGGATCCCGGCCTATTACTGCAAGGACTGCGGCGAGACCATCGTGGCAAAGGAGGCACCGTCTGTGTGTCCGAAGTGCGGCGGTACGCATTTAAAGCAGGATGAGGATACCTTGGACACTTGGTTTTCATCGGCACTTTGGCCGTTCTCCACATTGGGATGGCCGGATAAGACAGAAGACCTTGACTATTTCTTCCCGACGGATGTGCTTGTAACGGGCTATGACATCATCTTCTTCTGGGTGATCCGTATGGTATTTTCGTCTCTGGAGCAGATGAACGATATTCCGTTTAAGACCGTGCTCTTCCACGGTCTGGTAAGAGACGACCAGGGCCGCAAGATGAGCAAGTCCCTCGGAAACGGCATCGATCCCCTGGAGGTGATCGAGAAGTACGGCGCGGACGCGCTTCGCTTTACGCTGATCACCGGTAATGCCCCCGGCAACGATATGCGCTTTTACTGGGAGCGTGTGGAGGCAAGCCGCAACTTTGCAAATAAGATCTGGAATGCATCTCGCTTCATGATGATGCACATAGAGAAGTTAAAAGACGATACGATTGACCTTTCTGCCCTCACACCGGCGGACAAGTGGATCTTATCCAAGTTAAATACACTGGTATCCGACGTGACCGAGAACATGGAAAAGTACGAGCTCGGTATCGCGGCTGCCAAGATCTACGACTTTATCTGGGAGGAGTTCTGCGACTGGTACATCGAGATGGTGAAGCCGCGTCTCTGGAATGAGGATGCCACAAGCAAGGCGGCACTCTGGACCTTGAAGACCGTGCTTTCCTCGGCCCTGAAGCTGCTCCATCCCTACATGCCGTTTGTGACGGAGGAAATCTACTGCAACTTAACCGGTGAGGAGAGCATCATGATCTCCGACTGGCCGGTATACAAGGATGAATACGCCTTCCCGGCAGAGGAGACACAGATCGAGAAGATCAAGGAAGCCGTACGCGCCATCCGTAATATCCGTTCCGAGATGAACGTGGCACCTTCAAGAAAGGCAGCAGTCTTTGTGGTTTCCGCAAAGGAGGATGTGCGTGAAAGCTTTGAGGCATCCAAGGATTTCTTCGCCATGTTGGGCGGTGCGAGCGAAGTGACCGTGCAGACGGACAAGACAGGCATTGCCGATGATGCGGTTTCTGTAGTCATCCACGATGCTGTCATCTACATGCCGTTTGCGGACCTTGTGGACGTGGCAAAGGAAAAGGAACGTCTGACCAAGGAGCAGGCAAGACTCGAGGGCGAGATCAAACGTGCTTCGGGCATGCTTGCAAATGAGAGGTTTATTTCCAAGGCACCGAAGGAGAAGGTGGAGGAGGAAAAGGCGAAGCTCGCCAAGTACACCGAAACCTTGGAGCAGGTGAAGGAGCGTTTGGCGCAGTTAAACTGATAGAGTACGACAGGATTCTTCGGGCTAACGCCCTCAGAATGACAGACAGTCTGTCATCCTGAGCGTAGCGAAGGATCCCGGAATCGGGACGCAGGATATAAGAGGTACACACATGAAAAGCGATAAAGCCATCAGAAAAAAAGTAGAGAACTACCTCCTGATACCCATTGTGGTGTCGGTCCTTTTGATTGCCATGTGCGCTGTATTATTTACGGTGGACACCAAGATGGCACTGATCGCATCCGCGGGCTGTGGGCTCTTTATCATTATGCTCGTGGCACTCTATTTTGTGGCAAAGAAAAGCCTGCTTCCCACCCTGATCAGCTTTGCGCTCGAGCAGGGACAGATCCAGCGCGAGCTGTTACAGGAGCTCTCCGTGCCCTACGCCTTACTGGACGTGGACGGCAGGATCCTGTGGGGCAACAAGCTGTTCCGTGAGCTGATCGGCGATGCCGGAAAGAAGAAGCAGTCACATAAAAATATAGCAACCTATTTTCCCATGATCGATGAGGAGATCCTGCTCTCCGAGGAGGAGCGCCACATTTCGCTTGTCATGGAAAGCAGGGAATACGATGCGCAGTTAAAGACACTCTCCTTTGACGATGCCTACGCGGACGAGGAATCCCTCGGCTCCGCGACCGGTGAGGCGCTGATCGCCTTTTATCTCTTTGACGTCACGGAGATCAACGAATATAAGCGCGAGAACGAAGAGCAGAAGATGGTGGCAGGTCTGCTCTATATCGACAATTACGACGAGGTTATGGAGAGCACTGAGGAGGTGCGTCACTCCTTAGTCGAGGCGCTGGTGGACCGAAGGATCAACATGTATCTTTCCACCATCGATGCCATCGGAAAGAAGATGGAGAAGGACAAGTACTTCTTCGTCTTCCAGAAAAAGTATTTAAGCCAGCTCTCGGAGACGAAGTTTGCGATCCTGGATGAGGTCAAGAGCATCAACGTGGGAAACGAGATTCCCATCACGCTGTCCATCGGTATCGGTGCCGAGGCGGGAAGCTTTACCGAGTCCTATGAATTTGCCCGTATGGCCATCGGCCTTGCGCTCGGACGTGGCGGTGACCAGGCCGTGATCAAGAACGGTGATAACATCACCTACTTCGGCGGAAAGAGCGGCGGCACGGAAAAGACGACGCGTGTAAAGGCCCGTGTAAAGGCGCAGGCCTTTGCCGAGCTCTTAAACGACAAGGATACGGTGTTCATCATGGGACACAAGCGTCCGGATGCGGATGCCTTCGGCTCCGCGGTGGGTGTGTACCGTCTGGTAAAGACACTCGGGAAGAATGCGCACATCGTGTTAAACGAGGCGACCAATGCCATCGAGCCGCTTGTGGCGGGCTTCCGCGGCAATTCGGTGTACGGCGACGACATGATCCTCACCCGTGAGCAGGCCATCAGCCGCGTTAACGATCGCGTGCTGGTTGCCGTGGTGGATGTGAACAAGCCGAGCATGACAGAGTGCGAGGAGCTGCTCTCCCTGGTATCCTCCGTGGTGGTGTTTGACCATCACAGACAGGCGGAGGAGCGCATTGAAAACGCAACCCTGTCCTACATTGAGCCCTATGCATCCTCGGCCTGCGAGATGATCGCCGAGATGCTCCAGTATATTGATGAGAGTGTAAAGATCCGCTCCCTCGAGGCGGATGCCATGTATGCCGGTATCGTGATCGATACGGACGGCTTTGTGGCAAAGACCGGTGTCAGAACCTTCGAGGCAGCAGCCTACCTGAGAAGACACGGTGCCGACGCGGTGCGTGTCAGAAAGATGTTCCGAAGCGACATGGGTTCCTACAAGCAGCTGGCGGAGGGCGTGATGAACGCGGAGATCTACATGGACTGCTTCGCGCTGTCCCAGGTACGCCCCGAGGATACAGCCGATTCAACCGTTGTGGCGGCAAAGGTGGCAAACGACCTCTTAAATGTGGAGGGTATCCGCGCATCCTTTGTGGTAAGCCTGGTGGGCGATACGGTCTATGTCAGTGCGCGCTCCGTGGATGACGTAAACGTGCAGGTGATCATGGAGAAGCTCGGCGGCGGCGGACATGCCAACGTAGCGGGCGCTCAGGTCAAGGGTTCCACCTGCGACGCTGTGGTGAAGAATATAAAGAGTCTGCTGATGAAAATGTACACGGAAGGAGATTTATAAATGAAAGTTATATTGTTACAGGATGTAAAGAGTCTCGGCAAGAAGGACGAGATCGTAGAGGTTTCGGACGGACATGCAAGAAACTATATCCTCCCGAAAAAGCTCGGAATAGAGGCAACCTCGAAAAATATGAACGACCTGAAATTAAAGAAGGCGCATGAGGACAAGGTGGCAGCCGAAAAGCTCGCTGCCGCACAGGAGCTTGCCGCGCAGATCGAGAAGGAAAAGGTTGTCATGAAGATCAAGCTCGGCGAGGGCGGCCGCACCTTCGGCTCCGTCTCCTCCAAGGAGATCGCCGAGGCAATGAAGGAGCAGCTCGGCCACGACATCGATAAGAAAAAGATCGTTATGAAGGACACCATCAAGGCCGCGGGTACGCACCATGTGGATATTAAATTACACACTAAAGTTAGTGCTAGTCTAACGGTTGAAGTTGTTGGAGAGTAATGGACGAGAATAGTATTGTACGAAAACAACCGCATAATAAAGAAGCCGAACAATCCGTGATCGGCGCCATGCTCCTGGACCGCGAAGTCATATCGGAGATTGACGGCATGCTCACCGCCGCGGACTTCTACTTCCCGCAGTACGGCACCCTGTACGAGGCTATGGTGGACCTCTACCGCGAGGGAAGCGCCGTGGACATGATCACGCTCCCGGAAAAACTCCGCGCCAAGGGCGTTGCGGAGGAGGTTGCCGGTCCGGCTACCATCGCCGAGATCATGCAGGCCGTGCCGACCTCCGTGCGCGCACGCGACTATGCCAAGATCGTGCAGGATAAATCCGTGCTGCGCTCCCTGATCCGCCTGTGTGAGAACGTGGAGAAGGACAGCTTCGTGGCATCCGAGGAGGTAGACAGCATCTTAGCGACCGCGGAGGAAAAGCTGTTCAAGCTGGTGCAGACCAGAAACGGCAGCTCGGACTACCGGCCCATCAACCGCATCGTGGTGGATGTCATCGACCGTATCGAGGAGGCCGCAAGAAACGGCGGCAAGGTAAACGGACTGCCCACGGGCTTTACGGACTTGGACAATCTGCTCACCGGTATGCACGGCGGAGAGCTTCTCCTGGTGGCCGCAAGACCGGCTATGGGAAAGACCGCCTTTGTATTAAATATAGCCCACTATCTGGCCGTGGAGAGAAACGTTCCCTGCGCCATCTTCTCGCTTGAGATGAGCGACGAGCAGCTGGTATCACGTATGATCGCCATCGATGCCATGGTGGATTCCAAAAAGATGAAGCTCGGCGACATGTCGGATGACGACTGGGACAAGGTGATCGAGAGTACGGAGGCCGTATCGAAGGCACCGCTTTATATCTTCGACAACTCCGCAGTCACCATCTCCGAGATGCGCTCCCAGTGCAGAAAGCTGAAGCAAAACCAGGATATCAAGCTGATCATCCTGGACTATCTCCAGTTGATGAGCACCACGCAGCGGGTGGAATCCAGACAGAACTTCATCGCGGAGATATCCCGCGCGTTAAAGAATCTGGCGCGCGAGCTGGACATTCCGATCATTGCGCTGTCGCAGCTTTCCCGTGCCGTGGATTCCCGTCCGGACCACAAGCCGGTGCTGTCCGATTTGCGTGAGTCCGGCGCCATCGAGCAGGACTCCGACGTCGTAATGTTCATCTACCGTGACGAGTATTACAATCCCGAGACTACGACCAAGCCGATGACGGCCGAGATCATCGTGGCCAAGCAGAGAAACGGCGAAACCGCCAGCGTGGATCTTCGCTGGCTCGGTAAATATACCAAGTTTGCGAACGCGGAAAAGAATTATAATAAATGAAAATAATTAAAGAATTCTTAAAACAACAACAAAAAGATTATATCGACATCATAAAACGGTATACGGCTACCATCGTGATCAGTATTATAACCTGTATCTTCTACGTGATCTTGGAGGTTGCGGATATCGAGCATACGAAGACGATCACGGATATCTTCGTGTTCCTTTCGGTGACGGCCCTCGGATTTTTCTTTACGGAGACCATCGTAAAGGGCAAGCAGCTTGCGCATTTATTGTATCTGTTTTACGTGCTCGCTCTGGCGGACGGCGCGCTGTGGACGATCGTTTATCATGTCTTTTCGGATACCGAAAACGAGAAGCTGGCATATTACATTGTCTCTCTGTTCGGGCTCTATCTGCTGATCATGTCCGGATGGATCTTCCTTGAGATCGTGAAGGACAGCGGGCTTTCCTTTGAGCAGTATGCGGTACGGCTTTTGTTTACATCGGTTAAAATGTGTGCGGTACTTTTGGTGTTCAATCTCGGGTTCCTGATCATTGTTTGGCTGGTAAATTCCCTGCTGATGGAAATCAGACGCTGGGAGTGGCTCGAAAACATAGAGGTGCTGCTCACCGGGTTTGTCTATGTGCCCTTCGGGCTGATCTGCCTGACCGGTAAGGCAGAAGAAAAATCCAAGTTTGTGCGCGGCCTTGTGCTCTATGTGATGATGCCGCTCTTCCTTGCGGCCATGGCCATCGTGTATATCTACGCCCTGAAGAATGTGGTGACGCTGAAGCTTCCCTCCAACGAGGTATTTGCGATCTGCGCGGGGCTGTTTTGCTGTGGTGTCTGTGTGTGGACCTTTGCCTATGCTTACACGCGGGACGAGGAAACACGCTACGCGAAGCTTGTGAAAAACGTGAAGTACATCTACGTACCGCTTCTCATCTTGGAGGCGGTGGCACTCTTCATGCGGATCGGGGAATACGGATTTACGGTCGACCGTTATATGGGACTCTGGTTCATGATCGCGCAGGTGATCTACATCTTCTGGGAACCGATCGTGAATGTACTGCGCGGACTGTTTAAGAAGGAAAAGATCGGGCGAAACGAGCACTACGAGTGGTATGTGTTTGCCGTGCTTTTCATGTATGTGCTTGTAATCCTGGTACCGCCTACGCAGGCGCTGCGCGTGGAGTACAAGGCTCAGCGCGCGCGCTTTGAAAAAGCATACGTTCCGGGGAACACCGACAGCCTCGCGGCGGCGCTTGGCTCCTATCGGGTGCTTTCCCGCAATATGTACGGCAAGGATTATCTGGAGAATCACTATGACGCGGAGGCCCTTGCGGACAGCATGAGCGAGATTCAGCCTTACGGGGATTATTACAACTGGGAATATGTGAACTACGGGAAATACAATTTTGACGGAACCCTGGATATCGCAGGCTACAGCACCATAACAAACGTAAAATACAATCAGGCGTACAATCACCCCATGAAGGTTGCGGATTATGCGCAGGCGGAAGTCGTGGCCGGCGGTGAGGAGATCACGCTGGATCTTTCTTCTCTGGTGGAGTACTACATGGAGGAAGATAAGGCGGGACGCCTGGAGGACCGTTCAAGTGAGGCGGTGCCTTATGATATCGTGTTCGGCGACGGCAAACGTCTCGTTGTCTACAATGTCGATTTCAGATATAACAAGACCAATGATGAGGTGGAGAACCTGAGTCTGCAGGGGTATCTGCTCAGATGATGGATATGATCGGAAACATGTGGCGCACAAGCGCATATATGTGGTTAACTTGACAGAAAGTATATAGAAGTATATAATCTGCTTAAAAGTATATAAAAGTATATAAAAGAACAAAAAGTATATAGAAGTATATACGATTTGTGAAAGAATATAAAAATACAGGGAGAATGCGATATGGTTCCTAATCCGTTTGTGATCTCGTTTGGAAGAAAACCGACGCAGTATATAGAAAGAAGCATAATTGTCGATGAAATAACAGATGAACTCCGGTCGGATACTGTACAAAACCAATGCTTTATGCTTGCGGGTGTCAGGGGATCCGGTAAAACCGTGACAATGTCTGCGATCGAGCAAAAGCTGCGTGATGACAAGGATTGGATCGTGGTGGATCTGAATGTCGAGAGAGATATGCTGACATCTCTTGTCGCAAAATTATACGACTCTAAGAAAATAAGTAACTTTTTTGACACGCAGATCAATCTGTCGGCATTCGGAATCGGAGTCTCGGTAAAAAACGTTTCTCCGGTGGCGGATATCGAATCGGCTGTCGAAAAGATATTGAAAGAGTTAAAGAAAAGAAAAAAACGCCTGTTGGTGACTGTTGATGAGGTATATAACACCCAATATATAAAAGAATTTGCGGGTTCGTTTCAGATTATGATCCGCCAGGAGCTCCCGATGTATCTGATCATGGCGGGTTTGTACGAAAATATCCACAATCTTGAGGATGAAAAGAATCTGACGTTTCTTTATCGGGCACCGAAGTATTATATGGATCCATTAAGCTATGCGGCAATTAAAAAGAGTTACATGGAGATTCTCGGCATACCGGAAAATGAGGCTTTGGCAATGGCAAAGCTTACAAAGGGGTATCCGTTTGCGTATCAGGCACTTGGAAAGTATGTTTGGGAAAGTAGGGATCACAGACTTACGGATGATGTGATCTATAAATATGATGAAGCATTAAGAGCGTATGTGTATGATAAGATTTGGAGTGAGTTGTCTGAAAAGGATAGATGGAATGTTTCCTTCATCACAACGGATGACAGTATGAAAGTTGCTGATTTTCTTGATAGATCCGGACAAACGAAAAGCGAGTTTTCACAATATCGTGAGCGTTTACGTGATAAGGGAATCATAGACACTACAGTTCGTGGGTATATTTCGATCAGACTTCCGAGATTTACCGAATATGTAAAGAACAAAACAGAGCTATAAGTGCCGGAGCAACAGATAAGACATGGGGACGGTTCTTTTGTCCCCACGATTCTCGGGGACAAAAGAACCGTCCTCGTGTCTCTTATAGGAGGAAATTATGGAAGAAAAACACATCACACTTCCGCTTACGGAGGAAACGATTAAAAATCTGCATGCGGGAGACTATGTATATTTAAACGGCACCATCTACAGTGCCAGAGATGCGGCGCACAAGCGTATGTATGACGCGATCTATGCTACGGGCGAGGATGCCGTAGAGAACATGAGCGCGACGGAGCTTTTTGAAAAAGGGATCCTGCCCTTGGATCTGACAGATCAGACCATCTATTATCTCGGTCCCACACCGGCGCGTGAGGGTCAGGTGATCGGATCCGCAGGGCCCACCACCTCCAGCCGCATGGACAAGTACACGCCGCTGCTCCTTTCCAAGGGACTGCGCGGCATGGTTGGCAAGGGAAAAAGAAGCGAAGATGTACGTCGCTCCATCGTGGAAAACAAATGCGTTTATTTTGCGGCAACCGGCGGTGCGGGCGCGCTTTTATCCAAGTGTATCAAGGAGAGCGAGGTGATCGCCTACGATGACCTCGGCACGGAGGCGATCCGAAAGATGCGCGTGGAGGAGTTTCCCGCGATCGTGATCATGGATATCGAAGGAAATAACCAGTACGAAAAAAACTGATAAATTTCAGATTTTCCGAACGAAAAAACTGAAATTTATCAGTTTTTTCTTGACCATCGAAATATCCTAT
>CACZPL010000118.1 GCA_902783015.1 uncultured Lachnospiraceae bacterium | reverse complement strand
GTGGTGCAAGTTTACGATTCTTTATTTATATTTTCCAGGTAACGAGTTACGAATTGCTTTGCTTCCTCTACGATCACGACTTTGTCTTCGTCTGAGAGGGTGCCTGTGGTATCGATCGCGTCGCACAGGGAACCTTGCTCTTCGTGGAAGTGATCGAACAGGGCCTGTCGGAAGGCGAGCATTTTCGTGAGCGGTACATCCTGCATCACGTGTGCCGTCGCGGCAACCAATGTGATGACCTGCTCGTGCAGGCGGAGGGGATTGCTCTGATGCTGTCTTAAAAGGTACATCAGTCCCTGCCCGTAGGAAAGCTGTCTCTTGGTAGTCTCGTCAAGGTCACTGGAAAACTGGGTAAATACCTCCATCTCCCGGTACTGTGCCAGATCGAGGCGGATGGATCCCGCCGCCTTTTTCATGGCCTTTGTCTGCGCGGCTCCACCCACACGGGACACGGAGAGGCCGACATTGACCGCGGGCCGCTGTCCCGCAAAAAAGAGATCGCTCTCCAAAAAGATCTGTCCGTCCGTGATGGAGATGATGTTTGTGGGGATATAGGCCGACACATCGCCTGCCTGGGTCTCCACAATGGGAAGTGCGGTCAGAGAGCCGCCGCCGAGCGCATCCGACAGATGTGCCGAGCGCTCCAACAATCTCGAGTGGAGATAGAACACGTCACCCGGATATGCCTCACGGCCCGGAGATCTCTCCAGCAGGAGAGAGAGCGCACGGTACGCTATGGCGTGCTTGGACAGATCATCATAGATGATCAGCACATCCTTCCCCTTGTTCATGAAATACTCGCCCAAAGCAGTACCCGCATAGGGCGCGATGTATTGGAGCGGTGCCGGCTCCGAAGCGGAAGCACACACCACGATGGTATACTTTAATGCATCATTTTTCTTTAAGGTTCCCACCAACTGTGCCACGGAGCTTGCCTTCTGCCCGATGGCCACATAGATACAGATCACACCGTTGTCGCGCTGGTTTAAGATCGTGTCCGTAGCGATGGTTGTCTTGCCGGTCTGACGGTCCCCGATGATCAGCTCTCTCTGTCCCCGCCCGATGGGGAACATGGAGTCGATGGAGAGCAGCCCCGTATCCATGGGCTCGCACACCGGCTGCCGGTCTATGATCCCGGGCGCCGGGCTCTCGATGGCCCGGTAATCGTCGGCCTCGATATCGCCGTTGCCGTCAATGGGGTTGCCCAGGGCATCCACCACGCGGCCGATAAAGCCTTCCCCCACGGGAATGCCGGCTGTCTTCTTGGTGCGGCGCACGCGTCCGCCCTCTAAGATATCCTCGTCATCTCCGAAGAGCACCACGCCGATCTCGCCGCGGCGCAGATCCTGCACCATGCCCTTTACACCGGATTCAAACATCACGATCTCGCCGTATTCCGCAGAGTCAAGTCCCTCCACGGTCACGATGCCGTCGCCCACGGAGAGCACACTGCCCTCCTCCTCGGCCAGGGCTTCGAGATCCCAGTCCTCGATGGACTTTTTGAGCAGGGTGATCATCTGCTCCGGCTGCTGGCTGCTCCTGTAGCGTCCGCGGACCTCATCGATCATGTCGCGGAACTGCTGCAACCGGCCCTCCGGAGTCCAGTTATAGACCTCCTTGCCGTATTCCAATATAAAGCCGTTTTCTATGGTTTCGTCCGCTACAAAGTCGAGCGCTACGGTCTTTCCGTATTTCTCGGAGAGAAACGCCTCAAATCCCTGCACCTGTGCACTTGTGGGTGCGGATTTTGCATAGAGAAACGCTTTTCCTTCACTCTGCATGCGTTACACTCCTTTTTGTCCGGCCTTTTTTAAAAAGGCATCATACGCCTCGTTTACATCCTCGCTCACGAAGATCTTTTCCGCTGCGCTCGTTACCATATCGGATATATCCTTCTCGGCACTGTTTATGATACGCGCCTTTTCTTTCTCTGCGTATTCCCGCGCCTCGGTCACGACCTTGTCCGCCTTTAACTGCGCTTCCTTTTCCGCCTTCACGCGCATCTCGGTGATCTCGCCCGATGCCTGCTTCTTCTTCGCGCTGATCTCCTCGTCCACGGCCGCGAGTCTTTCCGCGGTCTCATCCGCCTGCTTTGTGGCAAGCGAAAGCTTCTCGGCCGCCTCGTCATCCATAGCTTTGTAATGCGCTTCGCGCTTTGCCATGAAGTCCTTCACGGGCTTATAGAGCAGGATGTACAGGCCGAAGAAGAGGACTGCAAAGTTTGCAAGGTGCAGCAGGATCTGCTGGACGTCGATATTGAGCGGTAATCCTGTTAAGACCATGTTTTCCACCTCTCTTTATCACATGACGAATACGATCAGGATCGCAACCACGAGTGCATAGATGATGGCGGTCTCGATGAAGACCAGGCCGAGCATCGTGAGACCCTGGATCTTTCCGCTGGCCTCCGGCTGTCTGGAGATGCCCTCCGCTGCCTTGGAGATCGCGATACCCATACCGAGCGCACCGCCCATGGCTGCAAGTCCGATGGCTACGGCTGCCGCCACGGCCTTCATACCGGTGGAACTGTCTTCTGCTTCGTCCTCGATGGTAAGGTCTGCGGTATCGGCTTCGTTTGCCGCAACAGTGATGACCTTCTGCTTCGGAGCTGCCTTGGTGAATTTCGGGGCAACGAATACGAAGATGCCCAGGAAGACGATGATGATGCCCAAAATGACAGGCACTTTTTTAGATACTGTGATTGTTTTCATTTTTTTCTCCTTTTTGTACTGAGTATGTGACGCACCCGCCGGTTTTATCGGCCCGGCTCCCGTCAGGTATTTTTCGACCCGCTCTGCGTGGCGGAATTCCATTTGGCTGAGTGAGTCGCTCTCGAAAAACACCATGCCTCGCGCCGGGAATATACTTTATAGGGTCAGCGGGTGCTGTTTGGTTCAATATGTTTTATGCTGCTGCCTGCTGTTCGTTCGGATTGGAATCGTTCGGTGAAGCAGGCGTCTTCGCCTTCTTTTCCTTCTTCTCCTTCTTTTTGGGCGGCTCCGTGACCTCACCGTAGAACATGGACACGAGCATCGTCAGCACGTATGCCTGGATGATCGCGTGGATCAGGGTGAAGAGAACGCCCACAACTACCGGAAGCATGATGGAAAGCTGCAGGTAGAAGTAGATCAGCTCGGTGACCAGCATACCGGAGAGCAGTGCTCCGAAGAGACGGAAGCTCATGGATACCGGGAGCGAGAATTCCTTCAGCGTGAGCATCACGCCGCGGAATTTGTTTTGGGCGATACCGCCTGACAGGATGATCAGGTAGGATAAACAGCCCATCATGATGGCCCCGTTGATATCGGCCAACGGAGCCGGCAGGGAGATCGGTGTCCCGTTTGTGGTGATCGCCTCCACGCCGAAGAGCTCAAAGCAGGTCCCGATAAATATGTAGGTCCCCGCCGCAAAGATATAGGCACCAAGGAAGCGGTTTCTGTGAGGGCTGTTGGTCTCTCCCAGATTCTTGAAGAATCCGACCCACTCCTCGATCAGAAGCTGGAACTTACCCGGCACGTAGGTAAAGTGCGGGATCACGAAGATCCGCAGGATCAGTGCAAAGAGCAGGATGATCCCCGTCACGGTGAAGCCTGCGATCAGCGAAGGATTCACCTCCAGTCCAAGCAGCGAGATCCGGTTTTCCTCGTGCAGCACTGCGTCCCGCATGGCCTCCTTGATGGTCTCGTGCTTTTCGACGAGTCCGTTCGTGAGCGCACATCCGACGGCCAGCGCAAGCTCCACCACACAGAGGATGATGATCGCTGTCATCTTTTTCTTTTTACTCAAGATCAAAAACTCCTTTCTGCCTGATTTTGATATATCACACAATAGAATGTCGGAATCAAATGAATCCAGCCTCCAATCGATGATACGAATTGCTGCGTTGCTTCGCAACTCCCGCAATTCGGCGGACATTCGGAATCCGCTGATTTACTTCGTAAATCGCTTCTTCCTCATGTCCCGCGGGTCCCAAGCATACGGTCCGATTTATGCCTGCATAATCGGACCGTATGCTTTTGACCCTATCATCATATTATATTCCCAAACGAAAAAAATAGCAACAAAAAGGTGACAGTCGGAACCGTCCCCGTCTGTCACCTTTGTTTTTCGATCTTTCGCTTTTATTCTGTCCGAAGAGCCGCCACGGGATCGCTCTTGGCAGCCTTTCTCGACGGTATGATACCGCCGATCAGCGTGAGCACCACGGAGAGCAGGATCAGCAGAAAGGCTCCGTCCACCGGGAGCACCGCGTGGAGGGGCTGGTCGGTAAAGTGGGCGATGATCCGGTTTGCCGGTATCAGCAGGATCAGCGTGACCACGATGCCCAGCACGCCGGCAAGCAGTCCGATGATGAAGGTCTCGGCATTGAATACCTGCGAGATGTTGTGCTTGGACGCACCGATCGCACGCAGGATACCGATCTCCTTCCTTCTCTCGAGCACGCTGATATAGGTGATGACACCGATCATGATGGAGGATACCACCAGAGAGATCGACACAAAGGCGATCAGCACGTAGCTGATGGCGTTGGTGATATCCGTGACGGAGCTCATCATGGTTCCCACGATATCGGTGTATACCACCACCTTGTCCTCATCTTCCTTCTTCATGCGCTCATTGTAGCCGTCCAGGATTTCCTTGATCTTTCCCTTGCTCTCGAAATCGATGGGATAGATCGTGATGGAGGCCGGGTTGCTCTGTTCTATATAGGCAAGCTTTCTCAGGTTTCCCTCATAGCTGGATTTTTCCGTGGAGAGCATGGCGGTAAAGAGCTCCGTCATCTCCTGCTCGCTCTTGTTCATGGATATGGAATCCGCAAAGACTTTTTCATCGAAGGAGAACGCATCCTCAAGCTTATCTCCCATGCCGCTCATGGCATTTTCCATCTCCTTCGTGATACGGCTACCGAGTTCACTCATCACGGCCTGCATCATGCTCTGCATTCCCTTCGCGATGCTCGCGGAGACAGCCGCGGAATAGCCGCTCATGGTCTGTGCCATACGCTTTTCAAGCTCCGAGGTGTCCATACTCTTTGCGACACCGCCCATGATGATCCCCTGTGCCTCTTCCGAGGACAGGTAGGCGGAGAAGGACGCGGAAAACTTCGTGGGATCCGGCTGGTTATTCTGCTTCGCGTAGGCGATATAGCCTGCGGAAAGCTCCGACATCAGCTTGTTGGTCTGCTCATCCGAAACGGGAATTGCAAGCATGCTCGCGAGCATACCGCTTGCAGCCTGCGTCATGATGCCGCGCGCCTCATCGGTTGCCAAATACTCGTTCATGTGCTGTTCCATCTCATCCGGATTGAGGTAGCCGTTGGCAATCGCCCAGGTTGAATATCCGCTCATCAGCTTTGTCGCAAGGGACGAAAGCGCTTCCGTGTTGATGGCCTGCTCGCCGGAGGCCTGGATGATCGACGTAACGTTGCTGATGATGATCTGCCGCGCGCCGTCCGTACTCAGATATGCCTGAAAGGCACCCTGCAGATTGGCGTAGTTCGTGGTAGGATCCTTAGCCGCGTAGGACAGGTACCCCGCCATGATTGCGGAAAACATCTGCTCCATGGTCTCCTGTGTCATGTTGATCTTTACACCGCTCATCATGGAAGCGATATCCGCATCGGAAAGCTGCGGCATCTGGATATTAAACGCAGACGGATCCACCACACCGGACAGATCCATGCTGCCGGGATCAAAGCCCGACATGTCCATGGCCAAAGCGGAATCGTCGATGACGAAGGCCTTCTTCATCTTCTCCTCATCCACGGTGAAGAGATCCTCCATGTTCACGTCATCGCGTTTTTCGTCGTCGCCGAATTCTCTGCCCGTAAACACATCGATCTTCGGATCCTTCAGCTGTGCCTTCACGATATCGCTCTTTGCCGCCATAGACTGTACATGCTCCGACAGGCTGTGGGGATAGTTGATCCCGAGCTGCAGCATGGCGGTGACCACGTTTTCCTTCGGCTTCATCACGCCGACCACGGTCACGTCCTCGCCTTTGCCGACAATCTTTTTCACATAGTCTTCATCCCCGGATTTGTCGGTCCACAGGTCATATTTCTCATCGTAGACATAGAGGTCGCAGGGATTGACCAGCTTGAATCGGATGCCGACCAGATCCGTGTATTTATAGGTGTTTTCCTCGGTGTCGACCTCATCCTCCCTGCCGGCGAGGAAGTTGTCCACCAACTTGTCGAGCTCTGCGGGATCCCGCAGCCCCATGGCATAGGTTGCCACATCGGCCAGAGCCCCACGGGAGGTAAGCACCACGATACACTCGTTGTAATTCTCCGGCCAGCGTCCGGCCATCACATCATACTGATCCCGATAGAGGCTCTCGTCCTTCGGCATCTCAAAGAACACATTCGTACTGGACATGGCGGACATAATGCTGCTCAGTCCCTCCGTGTTGCCAAACCCCAGAGCGGAGAAGGTCTTATCCGGATTGACCTGGCGGATCTTGCCGTAGCCCTCCTGATACAAAAGCGGAGACACGCCGTAGCTGTACTCGATGGCGCGGGTCACCTTATCCATACCGCTCTCCGGGCTGTCGATAAAGGCCTTTAACGCCTTTAAGTCATTGGAGGTAATGGACGCGAAGGCCTTGGAGGCGATCTTTAATTCCTGCACCTCCACATCCTTCTTTTCCTCCACATCCTCCTGCTCCGAATACTGCGGCATGAGTGCCGTCAGGTCAAAGCTCTGGCTTGTGATCTGGAGCGGATATTCCTTCAGAGTTTCTTCTTCTATATTCTTGATATACAGGTTGACACCGTGGGAAAGGGACAGGATCATGGCGATACCGATGATACCGATGGAACCCGCAAAGGACACGAGAATGGTACGTGCCAGCTTGGTACGCAGATTGTTGAAGGACAGGGCAAGAGCCGTGAAAAAGGACATGGATGCCTTTCCCATGTTCTTGTGCTCCGCACCCATGTCGTAGAGCTCCTCGTCCGTCACGGGCTGTGTATCGGACGTGATATGACCGTCCTTTAAGCGCACGATCCTGGTGGCGTACTGCTCCGCAAGCTCCGGATTGTGGGTGACCATCACCACGAGACGGTCCTTTGCCACCTCCTTCAAGAGATCCATGATCTGCACGCTGGTCTCGGAATCGAGGGCGCCGGTGGGCTCATCCGCAAGCAAAATATCCGGATCGTTGACTAAGGCACGCGCGATGGCCACACGCTGCATCTGCCCGCCGGACAGCTGGCTCGGAAGCTTATGGATATGCTCCTCAAGTCCCACCTTGATCAAAGCATCCTTTGCGCGCTCCCTGCGCTCCTTTTTGGAAACACCCGAGATGGTCAGCGCAAGCTCCACATTTGCAAGGATGTTCTGATGCGGGATCAGGTTATAGCTTTGGAAGATAAAACCAACCGCGTGATTTCTGTAGGAGTCCCAGTCCCGGTCCGAGTACTTCTTCGTGGAGATCCCGTTGATGATCAGATCTCCCTCCGTATACCGGTCCAGACCGCCGATGATGTTTAAGAGGGTCGTCTTGCCCGAGCCCGAAGGTCCGAGGATGGCGACAAACTCATTATCGCGCAGCGCCAGGCTCACGCCGTCCAAGGCAAGCTGAACCCTTCCTCCCGTTTTGTATTCCTTTTTGATATCTTTGATCTGTAACATTGTGAATCCTTTCTTTCGCTGTTACAATTCTGCACAATTGTAAGACAGTTTAACACATGCCGTAAAAAAAGTAAACGTATCAGACGAAACGCCTGCTCGTTCCGTCTACAAAAAAGAGGCATGAAATGTGAAAAATCTCGTGCTTGTGATTTGTCTGCCGCTGTGATAGAATATGTAAGGTTACATACACTATACAAACATCGGAGGACAACAGAGATGGCAAATCATCTTTGCACGCAGGAATTACAGACTTTTTTTGAGAGAACCACACACGTGAACATCACGGATCTCGATGCGGTGATGAGTCACGTTGCCCTGCATTTGCCTCCGCTAGCGGAGATTGCCCGTGTGGCTGTCCTTCGTATCCGGGTCGAATCCCCTGCGACTCCTCAGAATCCGGATCCCGGCACCCTGGAGCGTGAAGTTCGTTTCTGTGATTTTGACCCCGACGCGAAGCCCTTCTTCCGGGATTTTGACACCGGCGAGCGCGGAACCGCGCACTTCGAGGTGTTGCCGGTCAAGGGTTACACCTTCGTGAGCGACGATTTCGATACATTGAACTTTTTGATCGAGATCGTCTATGTCATCCTCGGGCGCGCGCGTATGTCCGTACTCTTAAGCGAGATTCCGGTCACGGATACCATGACCGGTGTTCCCAATTCCGCGGGATTCATGAAATTCGGACATGTTTTGATCGCAAAGAATATAATACATCATTACATGGCCATGTTCATCAATATAAAGAACTTTAAGTTTATCAATCAGGCCATCGGCCCACGCAACGGTGACAAGCTGATCACCGCCTTCGCGCAGGCCGTCCGCGCCCACCTCGACAGAAAGGAAGAGATCGTGGCCCGCCTCGGCGGCGACAACTTCATGGTGCTCGTGAAGAAGGACAAGGAGGAAGAATTTCTCCGGTTCATCAACAGCATCCAGCTGAAGATCAACATCGGTCCCTCCACGCGGATGTTTGACATCAGCGTGCGAGCCGGCGTATATATGATCGAGCCCGATTCCAGCATGAACGACGTGATGGCCAACTCCGGCATTGCCTTAAATATCGCGCGCGGCGCGGTAAAGGAGGATATCGTCTACTTCCGTCCCGAGATGCGAGAGGCCTCCCTGCATGAAAAGCAGGTTTCCAACCAGTTCCGTCAGGCTCTTGTCAAGCGAGAGTTTGTGGTCTATTACCAGCCGAAGGTGGATTTGGAGACCAATGCCCTCTGCGGGTGTGAGGCGCTTGTCCGCTGGTTCCAGAGCGGCAGGATCGTGCCGCCCATGAGCTTCATCCCCATCCTGGAGCAGGAGGGTTCGGTGTGTGATCTCGACTTTTATGTATTTGAGCAGGTATGCAAGGACCTGCGCGGCTGGATCGATGCGGGGCTGGATCCCGTGCGGGTATCCTCCAACTTCTCAAAGGTGCATCTCCTGTCCGATACCCTGGCGCAGGATATCCTGAATATCATTAAGAAATATGACGTTCCCCCGGATTTGATCGAGATTGAGCTGACCGAGATGTCCGGCCATGACGACAACCTCACGATGGGCAATTTCATCAATACCATGCACGAGGCCGGTGTACACACCTCCATCGATGACTTCGGAACCGGGTATTCCTCCGTCAATCTGTTGAAGGATCTGCAGGTGGATATGATCAAGCTCGACCGCTCCTTCTTAAACGAGATGGAGCTTCGGACCAAGAAGGAAGAGATCGTGATCCGGAACATCGTGAACATGATCCGCGAGCTCGGCATGGAGGTTATCGCCGAGGGCGTGGAGACCAGGGGACAGGCCGAGTTCCTGAAGGGCATCAACTGTACGCTGGCTCAGGGGTACCTGTACGACAGGCCGATCCCGAAGGAAGAATATGACGAACGACTGAAAAAAAGAGTCTACGAAATATAAAAAACACGAAAAAGCGGCTGCCTCTCGGCGGCCGCTTTTTCATATTTCGGCGTTGCTTTTATTGTACCAGGATATCCGTGAGGATCTCATCCTCCCGCAGATACTGCTTTGCAAGCGTGCGGTACTTTTCCTCGTGGAGGTAGGTGTGTCTGTAAGGCTTCATGGACGGTGCCAGATCTACAGCCGCCTCAAAATCGCTCCGCTTCATCCCCAGAGTTTTCACATGCGCAAAGAACCCTGTATCCGTAAAGATCTTTCGTACACGCACGTAGCGGTGATCCTGCACCATGCTCATCAGATAGGTTGCCACACCCACCTGTACGCCGTGCAGCTGCGGGTGCTCGAGCATCTTGTCAAGCGCATGCGAGATCAGATGCTCACTGCCGCTCGTCGGAGACGAGCTGCCCGCGATCTCGTTTGCGATCCCGCACATGGCAAGGGAGTCCAAAAGCTCCTTCAAAAATACCCGGTCATGGATCGTCTCAAAGGGTGTCCGCACGAAGCTGTTCACGGCCTTCTTTGCGATCATCATGGAGAAATCATTCAGCGTCGTCACCCCCAGGGTATCCTCATAGACCCAGTCGTAAAGCGCCGTGATCTTTGCCACAAGGTCGCCGATGCCGGAGTAGATAAAGCGCTCCGGCGCGGAGCTGATGACATCCGTGTCCACGATGATCCCGTAGGCCAGGGCCGCCGGTGTGGTATTTCTCCTGCCGTCGATGATGAGGGAAGCGGACGCCGAGGAAAACCCGTCCGAAGAAGACGATGTCGGCACCGAGAAAAACGGAAGCTTTCTCAGATATCCCGCGTATTTTGCCGCATCGATCACCTTGCCGCCGCCGATGCCCACAATGCCCTGCACCTTCGGATCGATGGCGAAGGCGAGATCGATGATGTCATCGATATCCACCGTATCAAGCTCACAGTGATCGAATACGTGCACGCCCGCATCCTTGCAGGATTTCATAACACGGTCTCCGAACATGTTGATCAGGCCGTTGCCGAAATAGATCACTACATTTTCGATCCCGCCCTGCTTGATGGAATTGCCGATGCAGTCTAAGGTTCCCGCACCGATCTTTAAGACGGTAGGGATGGAAATGGTTTTTGCGCTCATAACAATCCTCCTATAATACAAATTGATCGAACACATCATCCTCAGCGAAGTGTTCCTGCTTATATCCGATCATCCATGCCTTTGCCTCCGCATGCTGCGAAGAAAGATCCGCGATCATGGCATCGATATTCTCCCTTGTGATCCCGCCGAGTCTAGCCAGAAGCTCGTAATACTCCATCCTGTCCGCAAACTCGGTTATGATCACCTCCCAGGCCTCCTCCGTGGGCGAGCCCTTCGCCCGCTCCAGCAAATAGCCCGTGAACTTTGCCCTGTAATCATCTTGAAGCTCCGTATCCTCCATCAGGCGCATAAGGCAAAGCGCGCATTTGTTTCTGCGTTTTTCTTTTACAAATTCCGGGACACTGGCATCGATATCCTCCTCGCCGCAGAGCACCACGTTGGTGTAACCCTCCTCGTCATCCTCATCCAAAAAGGCGGAAAGGCGCGTGTCCCAATTTGCAAACCACCCGGACGAACCGATATCCGCTCCCGCGAGAAGATAACCCGCCGAAAGCCGTACCGGACAGGCTGCGAGCAGTTTCGAAAAACCGTTTGCCGCCCGGCCGTCCGTACAGATATCCGTCAGGCTTTTGCAATCATCAAAGGCATTCCGCGCAATCTTTAAGGGCTTTTCCCTGAGGCTCGTAAAGGCCGTCAGCATCTCGCACTGCGCAAAGGCCCAGTCCGAAAGCTTCCGCACCGTGACCGGCAAGGTCACCTCCCGCAGGCTCCTGTTCCCCAAAAAGGCTTTTTTGGCGATCGCCGTGACGGGGAGCATCTCACCTTCGACCTCCACACGCTCCGGGATGCTCAGGCTTGCCCCGCGCCCGCGGTGCATCTCTACGGTCAGCTCCCGTTTTCCCTTTCGCTCGCGCTCGGAGAAGATCAGTGTATAATTTCCGGTTGTAAAAGTTATTTCTTCCATTTTTTGTCGACCTACAGTGCCAATTTGGCGATCTCTTCCCTGAGCGCACTTCCGCGCTCCGATACCATCAGCATCTGATTATACTTTGTATAGTCCTCGCTGCCGAACATACTGATAAACCGTGCGGAGCTCGTGTTCACGGTCAGCTCCGTCACTAAGATCAGCATCTCGTTTCCTTCGGAAAACGCGCGGGACGCAAATTCAAACAGATTGTGCAGCATCACGCCCGCCTTCTCCTGCGCCTGCTTCATGCCGGTCACCTGTGCATTGAAGGCATCGTTTATCTGCGCAAAGGCCGCATCTCCCTGCGCGCCGGTTTTGTTTAACTCATTAGTCACATCATCCAAAAAGCGAAGGATCCGCTTATACTTTCTCTTTTCCTCTCTTGAAAGCGCACCCGCCTTCTCCCTGCTTGAAAGCAGTTTTTCCTGTGCGGCATGCTGACGATTTAACATATCGCCCTTGTCTTCCGCTGCCTTTACGGCCTTTAAAGGGACCATGAGGTCCTTTAAGTAATCCGAGGTCGCAACCACATCCCGCATGGAGGTCTCCGTCTTATCGCAGAGTAAGCCTAGCAGGGAAAGTCGCTCATCAAAGGGTGCCGCCTTCGCCTTTTCCACCGCACTGTCGGATATCTCTCCTGCGAGGATCGCATCGACGCGGTAATCATTTTTATACCGGTTGTACAGATCGTAGTAGGCCGTAAACTCCTTCACGATCTTCTCGTTTCGCAGATACTGACCGATCAGGGTCTCGTCCACCGCAAGGCCCTCTTCCTCGTAGAGCTTCACGATCTCCGACACATCCTCCCAGCCGCGCGCGGTCACATAGGTCCTGCCGTCCGAAGCAGTCGTCTCGATGTGATAGAAATAATCGCGCTTGATCTCCAGAAAATTCAAGATCGCCGCATGGACGCCGCGCTCCGTGGCATACTTCTTCCAGGTCGGATAATCCGCCTCCACGGTAAGCACCTTTAAGCGGTCCATGGTCACCACATCAAATTCCCGCACGGATTTATTATAAAGCGGCGGGTTTCCGGCGGTTACGATCACCCAGCCCTCCGGCACGCGGTGCTTGCCGAATACCTTGTACTGCAAAAACTGTAGCATGGATGGCGCCAGCGTCTCGGAAACACAGTTGATCTCATCCAAAAAGAGAATGCCTTCTCTGCAGCCGCTCTCCTCCATGGTCTCATACACCGAGGCGATGATCTCGCTCATGGTGTACTCCGACACATCATATTTCAAATCTCCGTACTGCTTTTCCTTAATAAAGGGGAGACCCAGCGCCGACTGCCGCGTGTGGTGCGTCATGGAATAAGAGACCAGCGCGATATTAAGCTCCTCCGCAATCTGCTCCATGATGGCCGTCTTGCCGATGCCCGGCGCTCCGAGCAAAAAGATGGGGCGCTGTCTGACCACCGGGATCCGGTAATCGCCGAACTCGTCCTTTTTCAGGTACAGCAGTACATCGTTTTTGATATAGTCCTTTGCTTGTCCGATGTTCATTGTCAATCCTCCTCTATCACAACCTTCACCGCCCAGGGCGGGATCTTCGGCGCATTCTCGTCCTCATATAAAAAAGCGAAGATGGTCTCGTAAGGGGGCGGAGTTTCGGGATAAACGCCGTAGCCGTCGGTAAAGTAGATGAGCCCCTTCAGGTTTTCAAACACCTTTTTTTCCACCAGATCGTTGACATAGGCAAAGGCCGGTCGAAAATCCGTGCCCGAAAATCCTTTGACCTTAAAATCCTCCAGATATTGTTCGAACTCTTCTTCACTCGTGACGGTCACATCCTCGCGAACCTCGCGGTCGGCCTGAATGATGTGCAGCTTCAGCTTCGTAAAAAAGCTCTCCGAGAGCTTGAGCATCTCATAGGTTTGGGAAAGGAACCCCCGCACCAGCTCTCCACGGGTGGAGGCCGAGGTATCGATCACGATCACAAACTCCCGTACCTTCTTTTCTTCCTTGTATTCGAGTGCCTCCACAAGAGGCAGATTCCCGTAGGTTCTGAGACCATAGGTGTAATATACATAATCAAACTCATCATCGTTTACGCGCATCTCCTCCCCGACGGTGGCAAATCGTGTAAGAAGCGCTTTGTAATCATAGAGCTCACGGGTCGCCTCCTTCAGATTGTCCTCGATGCTCTGCGCGCCCGGACGTTCCTTTGAGAAGGTTTCGATATCCGTCTTCACACGCTCCGAAATCTTTTTCCACTGCTCCTCCGTGATGATGATTTCTTCTCGCTCTCCCTCCTCGCGATCCCAGAAGCTGTGATCGTCCACGGTAAAGAGTCGGGTATAACGTTCTCTTGCATCATTTGAGGGAGGATTGACGCAAAATTCGCGGTAGATCTTCTCCGCAGTCAGCTTATCCACCCATTTCGAGATCTTGTCGATGGTATCACGCGCCTCCCCGTCCCTGGTGAGAGCAGCCTCCGGCATATGCATGTCGAGGATCACCCGCTCCACGGCAATATCCGCCGCCATGTGGTAATAGGCCCGCCTCTCCGCCGCAAGAAACGGCGGGTTCTCCGGCAACTTCACACGGGAACGGTAAAAGGGATGAAAAAAGATACAGTGCAGCAGTACATGAAGATAGGCCCGCACCGCGATGTGGGGCTCGTCCATATAGGTGAGAAGCAATGCGGCCGGATCATAGTAAAAGTGCGCTCCGTCCGTCGCAAAACCGTAAAGGCCGGGCCTTGCCTCGCAGGAAAGCGCAGAGATCGCCACGTCAAAGTAGCGAAACCGGACCGTCAGTGTGTCCCGCGCGAGCTTCATCAGCTCGGCGGAAAGGCGCTCTGCCTCGGCACCGGCCGTACCGTCCGTATTCAGCTTGATATTTGCCTGTCTGTCCATG
>CACZPL010000117.1 GCA_902783015.1 uncultured Lachnospiraceae bacterium | reverse complement strand
TATCTTTCCTCTGAATATTACCACACCACCACAGCTCGTTGCTTCAATCATCGCAATGCCTCCTGTTAGTGTGCCCTAAATTGAAAACATTATAGCAAATCCCGATACGGATAGCAAGCACGAATATCAGTTTTCGGAGTAGTACACATCAAAGATCCGCTTTGCCACATCGGTGCCGGTGATGCCCACCTGATCGGTATCCTCCACCACCACGGCCACAGCGATATCCGGATCCTCCGGATGAGAAAAACCCACAAACCAGGCGTTGCAGTTGCCCTCATTGTCATACTCCGCCGTACCTGTTTTACCGACCACATCATAGGGGGTGCCGTTGAAATATGCGGCAGCGGTCCCGTAATCGGCAACGGCACGCATATACTCGGTCAGCTCCGCGGCCTCGGCACTGGTCATACACTCGCCGTAGGCCTTCGGCTTGAAGGTCTTGACCGTCATGCCGCCGGCACTCTCGATATGGTCGATCAGATAGGGGCGCATCAGCTCCCCGCCGTTGGCGATGGCCGCCATGATCAGCACATTGTTCAGCGGCGTGATCTGTGTATTGCCCTGACCGATCACGGTCTGCGGCATCTCGATATCGTCGCTGCTTCCCGAGATCTCAAAGCTGCTCTTGCTGTACACGCCGTCGTAGGGAAGCGGCTTGTTTAAGAGGAGCGCCTCCGCGGTCTTTCTGTAGCTTTCGCGGTCCAAGGTCATGCCGATGTTCGCAAAGGAACAGTTGCAGGAATAGGCCAGCGAATCCTTCAGGGTCTCCTGTCCGTGGGACATGGAGTTATAACAATGGATCTCTATATTTGCAAAATCATCGATTCCGTCACAGGTATAGCTGTAATCATCGTGATCCGCGGGATGCTCCCGCATATATTCAAGCAGAGTGACCACCTTGAAGGTGGAGCCAGGCGCGTATAAGCCCTGGGTCGCACGGTTTAAGAGCAGGGTGCTCTTGCTGCCCTCCTCGGTCTGCAGGTACTCCCAGAGGCCGTCCATATCGTTGGCGTCAAAGTCCGGCTTGGAAACCATGGCAAGGATCTTTCCGGTGGAGGTCTCCATCACGACCACCGCGCCCTTCGCGCTGCCGAGCGCCTCGTAGGCCGCGCTCTGCAGCTTGTAGTTTAAGGTGGTGACCAGCGTGTCGCCCCGGTTCTTCTCCCCGGCCATCTGTTTTGTGACCTGCTCAAAGATGTTCACATGGGACCTTAACATATAGAAATTGCCCGCAAGCTCCAGACCGGATTTCCCGTAGGAATCATAGCCCACGGTGTGCGCAAACATATTGGCGTGAGGGTAATGCCTCGTGGTATTCCCCTCCTCATCCGTGGTACTGTTTGCGATCACCTCGCCGTCGGAGGTCACGATCTCACCGCGCTCCACGGTGTCGGCAAAGGAATCCTGCCGCACGTTCCTGGAATTTGCGATAGTCGTCTCCGCCTGAAACTGCATGAAATAGATGATGTAGCCGATCAGGCACATAAAGACAGCCATCATGAAATACGTGATCACAATGACAGGCTTATTCTTTAAGCGGTTATTCTCTTCTCTTTCAATTTCCCTGGCGAGAAGCTTCTCCTCTGGCGATTGCAATTCGTCGCTCGATAACTTCTCTTGCATGTTCTTTTTCTCTTTCAATCTTGATCGCCTCTTTATTACTGATCACATAACCCCCCTGAACCAGGGAGAATATCATCAAGGTACTGATCACGGAGCTTACACCGTAGCTGATCAACGGGAGCGTGACACCCGTGGACGGGATAAACTTTGTCACACCGCCGAGGTTCAGCAGGGACTGTGTGATGTAGATGACCGCAAACCCGAATGCGGTATATTTATAAAACGGATGCTTGCATTTTACCGCCACATTGGCGAAGGATAAGAATACCGACACGACCACAAGGATGAGCGCCAGTCCGAAGAACACGCCCAACTCCTCGCAGATGGCCGAAAAGATGAAGTCACTCTCCGATACCGGGATGGTATCCGCCGCGCCCTTGGTAAGTCCGGAGCCCAGCCAGCCGCCGGTTCCCATGGCAAAGAGGGACTGTGACACCTGATATCCGCCCTCGTCGATATTGGCAAAGGGATCGCGCCATGCCTCCACACGGACCATGACGTGAGCAAACAGACTGTCCTTAAACAGCATATATCCCGAGAGCACCGCAAGCACGCCGAGGGAAATGCCCCCGATAAAGAAGATATGCCTGCCCGTGGCAAGATAGACCATACACACGTAGGTGATGTAAAAAATCACAGCGGCGCCGAGGTCCTTTTCAAGCACCAAAACTCCCATAAAGGATGCGGAGATCACGGCATTGACCATCAGGTCCTTGAAGCTGTTGGCCTTCACCAGCATGCCCGCCACAAAGAGCACAAACAGGATCTTCACAAACTCCATGGGCTGCAAGGAAAATGAACCGATGTGGATCCAGTTCCTGGACCCGTATTTGTACATACCGAGCCCCGGTACGAAAACCGTGAGCAGCAGGATGATGCCCAGCACGCCGTAGGTGACTCCGTATTCCGTGAACTTCTTCCACTTCATCATGACATAGGGTATGAACAGCGAAATGATCAGTCCCACCGTGGCAAAGATAAACTGCTTGACCGCGAGTGAAAAATCAAGTCTTGTCAAAATGGTGTAGCCGATCAAAAGCAAAAAGGCCGAGTTGTTGGTGAGCAGGGCCGAGGACTCCTTGTATATGGCGCGAAAGACCAACATATAAACCACGGCCACAAAGATCTGCACGCCGTAGAACACCAGGATCTTTACCTCACCCAAGCGCAAAAACAGTGTCAGATAGCAAAACGCGTGGATCAAAAACACGTATACGATCTGCTTGCCCGTTTTTTTCTTTGTCTCCTTCGGATCGGCGGAAACCATGGAAGAAAAGCATTTGATTGTATAAAGGATCATAAACAGGAGGATCAGATATTTTGAAACCTCGCATATGATATTGACCATTATTCCACTCCCCGTTTGATGTGTCCGGTGGTGTGTGCCTCCACTGTCCCACCTTCTAAAATGCGGAGCATCTCTTCTCCCGATTCCACGGTGAAAAGATATTCCGGGATCAGATGCGCATTGCCCTGATCCATGGTGCGCAGATCTGTCGGCACACCGTTATAGATGATATTGATGCAGTCGCAGCAATAGGATTTCACAAAATACTCGTGTCCGTTCTCATCGGTAAGCTTGTTTACGTCATACTCTCTCCTGCAGCCCGTGCTATTATTCACGAAGCACTGCTTGGAGATCATCACCTGCCTGTGACCGTAGACCGGATACATGATCCGCCGGTCGCAGAGCCCGCGCAGCTCCTTTAGGTTCAGCTCCGCCGGGAGTTCAAACACGCAGGACTCCCGCGGGATATTGAGCTCGCTCTCCGCAAAGTCCGTGAGAAAACGGATCGCGCAGTCATTGTAGGCATAGAGACTGTCCCCGAAATAAAGCGTCGTATCGGAGCAGTTTCCCAAATCCTTCAGCGAACAAAGACCATCAAGATTCCTGATATATATACCATGAAAATCCACGTTTTGCAAATAGGCTGCCGGTACAAAGGCGCTTTTTACAAAATACGGAAGTGTCGGGATCAGCTTTATTGACGATGCATCCACGGTCGAAAGACGTTCTCTGATCAGATGCTGCAATCTGACCTCAAAGATCAAAAGGATCTCGCGACCCGGATGCCGCAGGGCGTAGGAAAAGAACGCGTCCACATGCTCCTTTCGCGTGATGTGGATCGCGATCGCGGTTTCCACGCGCGCGCCGGAGGCCGGGATCTCCCTGTGAACGCTGACCCTGCCGGGAAGCTCTCTCTTATAGGACATCGTGATATCGCAGGAAAGCTTTTCCATGGCAGCTCTTCGCATGCGCTTTAACTCTCCGGCAGGCAAAAAGGCATCCGGAGAAATATCCGCCCGGAAGGTTCCCGGCAAAAAGGGTGTGCCTCCGAAGGCAAGGAGCTTTTCCTTTGCGGTTTCCGCGACATTGGGATCCGGCTTTTTCGCAGGCTCTGTCACCTTGGTGCTTTCCTCCGACACAGCGATCGTCCCGTCCGGTGTATGCGCCTTAAGCGTAAGCACGGCTCTTTCGCCGACGCGGGCCGTAAAGGTCGCATCCGTCAAAAGGCGTGAACCTCCGCCCTGTTCGATCAGCGTCTCAAATTCGCGGAGAACCCTTGCACTCTTCGTTCTTCGGACCGACGTGTTTAGCCGCATCTCCTTCGTCCTCGGCGCGGGAATCAAAGCCTCGGCTCCGGCAGGACGATCGCTGCCGATCTCAAATTCGAGGATTTCTCCGGTTTTTAAGGAGGCAGAGAGCACATCTCCCTTATAGAGCTCCTTTTCCGTAAGGACAGCCGCGCACCCCTCTTTCGTTCCGGTCAGGGTTCCGACCTTTACCCCGGTATGATTCGGCGCATCCAAGGTCACAGCTCGCTTCTTCTCGCCCGTCAGATAGCCGTCCGTAAAGCCGCCGCGGGAAAAGATATTGGCAAGCTTCTCGGCATAGCCCTCCGCCTCATCAAAATCAAACTTCCCGTCGAGACAGGCGTCTGTCATCTTCTTATAAGCATACACAGCTGAGCTTACATAGGCGGCATTTTTCATGCGGCCCTCGATCTTGAAGGAGTCGACGCCGCTTAAGATAAACTGCGGGATCAGCTGCAGGGTGCAGAGATCCTTCATGGAAAGATAGTACTTTCCGTTGTAGCACTTTCTGCAGGTCTGCGCGCAGCGACCGCGGTTTCCGCTCCGTCCGCCTGCAAGAGAGCTCATCAGGCACTGTCCGCTCACGGAGTAGCACATGGCACCGTGGACAAACACCTCAAGCTCCAAGGATGTATTTTTCTTAATCTTTAACAGCTCGTCAAAGGAAAGCTCTCTGGCCGGGACCACACGCGTTGCCCCTAAGGCTTCCATATGCGCCGCCGCGTGTGCGGAGGTAATGTTCATCTGCGTGGAGAGATGGATCGGAAGTCGATCAAACTGCTCCCTGATCAGCGAGAACACGCCGAGATCCTGCACGATCACCGCATCAAGCCCTGCCGCATACAGTGGCGCCAGATAATCGTAGAGCGCCTCGGTCTCATCGTTTTTAAACAGGGTATTTACCGTCATGTAGAGCTTTACCCCACGGAGATGCGCATAGTCGATGGCACGGAGGATTGTGTCCGTGTCAAAGTTTTCGGCATAGGCTCTCGCACCAAAACGATTGCCGCCAAAATAACAGGCATCGGCACCTGCATTTACAGCGGCAAGCATGATCTCGTATGACCCGCACGGAGCGAGTATTTCAACCTTTTGACGGTTATACATTTCTGTTCTTCTCTGCCTCCAGCTGAATGATCTTTCTCTGGAGAGCATTGATCTGCTCTTTATATTCTTCAATCATCTTTGCTGCGGATTCCTGCTTGATCTGTGCCTCGATGATCTCATGTCGAAGGTCATAGAGCTGCTGCTCCTTGCTGGCATCCTCGTTGACCATGGAATCCGCCTGGGTCTTTGCCTTGAAGTAGTCATCCGCGATATTTAACGCGAGCAGGATCCCCTGATACTCGGTATTCATCCTGCGGTACATATCTGAGGTTTTGCACTCCTCGATCTTGCTGTTAATGTAGGTGGCAACATTCTGCAGATAGTCCTCCCCCTCATAACCGCTCAGTGTATAAACCTTTCCCCCGATCACTACCGGAATATCAACCTTTTTCGCCATGATTCTCTCTCCTCGTATACTTAGTTTTGATCTTCTATCAATCCATCCAGGCCGAAATGCCTGTAACAAAGCTCTGTAACCATTCTACCACGCGGCGTTCGATTTATAAAGCCATTTTTTATCAAATAAGGCTCATAGACATCCTCTAAGGTGCCCGCGTCCTCACTGATGGCTGCAGCCAGGGTGTCAAGACCCACAGGGCCGCCGCCGAACTTCTCGATCATCGTCATCAGGATCTGCCGGTCCGTATTGTCCAGGCCCATGGAATCCACATCCAGACGGTTTAACGCCTCGTTTGCGATCTCGTAATCCACAGTGCCGTGGCTTTCCACCTCTGCAAAATCGCGCACGCGCTTTAACAGACGGTTTGCAAGACGCGGCGTGCCTCTCGAACGCTTTGCGATCTCAAGCGCACCCTCATCGTCGATGGTGAGGTTTAAGACCTTCGCCGACCGCAGGATGATCTGCATCAGCTCGGTCACATTGTAAAACTCCAAACGGTTGACCACGCCGAAGCGGTCTCTTAAGGGTGCGGTGAGCATACCCGCTCTCGTGGTGGCGCCCACAAGCGTAAACCGCGGGAGATCCAGCCGCACCGACCTTGCGCCGGCGCCCTTGCCGATCACGATGTCGATGGCGTAATCCTCCATGGCGGGATAAAGCACCTCCTCCACCTGCTTGTTCAGACGGTGGATCTCGTCGATGAAGAGGACATCATTTTCGGAGAGGTTGTTCAAGATGGCAGCCAGGTCCCCCGGCTTGTCGATGGCGGGTCCCGAAGTGATCTTCAGATTCACGCCCATCTCCTCCGCCACGATACCGGCCAGTGTCGTCTTGCCGAGTCCCGGCGGCCCGTAGAGGAGCACATGGTCAAGTGGCTCACCGCGCTTCTTTGCGGCCTCGATGAACACCCGCAGGTTCTTTTTTACCTTCTCCTGCCCGATGTACTCCGAGAGGCTGGTGGGGCGCAGTCCGTAGTCTGCCTTTTCCTCCTCGGAAATGATTTCAGTTGTGATCATTCTCTTTTCCATAAATCTCTATACATTCTTCAAGGCAAGCTTTAAGAGTTCCTCTACCGACTTGCCCTCGGGATCCTTTACCTTCTTGATCGCTCGGAGCGCTTCCACATTGGAATAACCGAGGCTTGTGAGTGCCATGGCTGTCTCGGAGATCACATCCGACTGTACATTGACGGCTGCGCTTTCCGTATCCGGATCAAAACCGCCCAAGGCATCCTCCAGCTTGAACTTGTCGCGAAGCTCAATGATGGCGCGCTGTGCGGTCTTCGGACCGATACCGTTTGCCCTGGCGATCGCCTTGTGATCGTCGGCGAGCACCGCCATACGAAGCTCATCCACGGTGAGCTCGGACATGATGGCAAGCGCGCCCTTCGGGCCGATGCCCGACACGGCGATCAGCATGCGAAAGACCGTCACCTCATCCCGCGTAAGAAAGCCAAACAGCCGCATCTCGTCCTCGCGGACATTTAGGTGCGTGTACACCTTCGCAGCCTCGTGGAGCTTTAATCTGCCCGCGGCGTGGGCACTGGTCTCGATCAGATACCCGATCCCGCCGGTCTCGACTACAAAGCTTCCGCTTCCGATCTCTTCGATTGTTCCCTTGATATAATCGATCATATTGTTTCCTTCGGTTTCTTATCTTCAACCGAGTAGGAGGAAATTCCCCCTTAAGAGAAATTCCCTCCTGCTTCGTATTCATTCTATAAAAATTCGAAATCTTCTTCTGTCTCTTCCTCGCCGTCACCGATCATCATGCGATCCGGCTTCTTTCTGTCCTCGATCTCTCCTACGAAGATCTCGTCATCGTCATCTCCCGATGCCTGCGGTGCAGCTTCCTCTGCCTTCTTAAAGAATTTGGAGGATGCACTCTCCTTCGGCTTCTCCGGCTCTGCTTCCGGTTCCGGAGCCTTTGCGGTGGTGAATTTCGGCTTCGGCGCTTCCTTCTCGGCCGTACCGTCGATCTTGCCGCTCTGTGCCTTTGCATTCGCAATGATCTTTGCAGCCTGCTCCTCGGCGTTCTTGATGATCTCCTCCGCCTTCTTGGATGCAGTACCCTCATCGCCGAAATCAGCATTCTCGAGTCTCTGAACTTCATTCTCAAGCTCGAAGATCTTCAATCTGCTCTCCTCCTGTGCGGAGGTCAGCTTTGCGAGCTTCTCGGCAATATCCTTGTTCTCGTTATAAAGAGCCTCATACTCACTATAGACCTTGGTTCTGAATTCTTCCACAACAGCCTTGTTGTAGCCAAATAAGCCGCTCTTAAACTTTTGTGTCTTGATATCCAATGGTTCCATTCTAAACCCTCCAAATCGAAAATCTCGTAAATGGTATTATATCAGTTTACAATAAAAATTACAAGTCCATTTTGCCGAAACTCGGCATATTTCATTGAATTTTTGCACGTTATGTAGTATGATTTTCGCATGGAAATCATTACAAACGAAGCCCGTATAAATGAATATGTTACCCTGGCCGAATACTACCCGCCGGAGGATGTGGTGATCTTCGATATCGAGACCACAGGCTTTTCCGCGGAGCACACCATGCTGTATATGATCGGGTGCTGCCACTATACCGCAGGGAAGTGGTGGATCACACAGTGGTTCAACAATGACGGGACCTCCGAGCAGGAGGTGCTGCTCTGTTTTCTTGACTTTATCAGGAATTACAAGCTCCTGTTAAGCTACAACGGTGACGGCTTCGATCTCCCGTATCTCTCCAAAAAGATCACGGCCTATGAGCTCGAGTCCCCCTTCGATAGGCTTGAGAGTGTGGATCTCTACCGCCTCATCCGTCCGTTAAAGAAGCACCTTCCCTTAGAGGACTTAAAACAAAAGAACTTAGAGCGCTTCCTCGACCTAAACCGTCTGGACAAGTATTCCGGAGGCGATCTCATCAAGGTTTATAAGAAATACACGGAGCGCGCGGACGCAAAGGACCGTCAGCTCCTGATCCAACACAATTACGAGGACTTGGAGGGGCTCTTGTACTGCTTTTCCCTGCTTGCTTATATGCGTCTTAAAGCCGGCTGCTTTACCGTAAAGCAGATGTCCTTAAAGGACGGCAGGCTGCTGTTTCATCTCGCCCTCGACTACGCGCTCCCGAAGAGGATCACGTTGACCGTCGAGGAGATCATGATCTCCGCCTACCGCGAGGAGGCTACGATCCAGGTGCCCGTCTTCCACGGGGAGCTCAAATTCTTTTTCGAGGATTACCGCGAATACTACTATCTTCCCATGGAGGATATGGCCGTACACAAGAGCGTGTCAAGCTTTGTAAACTCCGACTACCGTGAGCGTGCAACCCGTGACAACTGCTATGTCAAAAAGACCGGCTACTTTATCAACCAGTTAGACGCCGAGCTTGCCGACGGCTACAAGAAAACATCCAAGGATAAGAGTTCGTATATACTTTTAGTCGATTCGTTTTTGCAGAACCCGGATCTGCTGAACGCCTACGCAAGGTACGTGGTACAGAAGGCGTTTTAAAAACTTAATAGGGTTCGATTCCCCCCGTTCCATAAAAAAACAGGCACTTTCGTGCCTGCTTTTTTATGGAGCTGGGGGGAATCGAACCCCCGTCCAAAAGCCCTTCCATAACAGCTTCTTCCATCACAGTCTGCGTATTAAGGATTCCCTCGTCAAGACGCCCGCAAACAGGCTTCCCGACTCGGTAGCTTCATAAATCTTCTGCAACCGCAAAGCTTAAGCCGCAGAGTCTCCCGCATAGGTTGGCGCCGGTGTACGGTATGCGAGTCTCCCGTTCCTGACGAGCAGCCCTTAGGCTGCTAACGCGTAATTATCTTCTGCGTTTAATTTTAATTTCTCCGTTTTAACGTGGTCAGAGTCCACGGATGGCTACTGCTACTTCGAAACCCCTGTCGAAACCAGTACAACCCCCGGTTTATAATGATCGATACATCGATCGCTCCATAGATCGGATCGGCGACATCGCCGTATCCTGCATATTACTCGGCATCGGTGCCGGTCCCTTCGTTGGGCGTGAGCTGCACTACGGCATCCTCATCCGGGTCAATGGTTTCCTCGGATGCATCCGTTGCGGTCGAAAGCTTGTCACTGTAGTTGCTGCCCCAGTAGATGCCGAACCAGTAATCATAGTTTGCGCTCTCCACAATGGCGTTTTCCTTTACATTCTTATCGTGCACCTTGTAGATATGTTTGCCGAGAGGGTACCCCACGATACCGCCGATGATGGCCGCGCACAGGAAGATCCCCGCAACCTTTTTGCGCTTTGACTTCCTGATCAGCTTCTCTCTGTTCTTCTTTTCCTGCTTATGCTTGTCAACCTTTGCCTGACTCATAACCAAACCTCATTTCTGTTTATTCTTCTAGCCGAGATTTCTTATCTTGAAATCCCGCTCGGCTTCGCGCTTCATATCACGCTTGGCAATGTCCGCCCGTTTATCATAGAGCTTCTTGCCTCGTGCGAGTCCGATCTCCACCTTCACCAGGCTGTCCTTGAAGTACACCTGTAACGGTATAATAGTATACCCCTTTTCTTTGATTTTGCCAAGTAGTTTATTTATTTCACTTTTATGAAGCAGCAGCTTCCTGATCCGGAGCGGATCACGGTTGAAGATATTGCCCTTCTCGTAAGGCGGGATGTGCATCTGATAGATGAACATTTCCCCCTTTTCTATGCGGATAAAGGCTTCCTTGATGCTGCACTGTCCCTGCCGCAGGGATTTCACCTCCGTGCCGGCAAGCGCGATCCCCGCCTCATACTTTTCCTCTACGAAAAACTCGTGATATGCCTTTTTATTGTTTGCTATAAGCCTTGTTCCCTTCTGCTTCGGCATATTAGTTTCCTTCCTTTTTATCCCCTGTGACAAGCGCAAAATCTATGGCTTTCTTCACCTTGTCACACTTTAATACCCTTACGCGCACCCTGTCGCCCAAACGGTACCTTTTCTTCGTCCGGTCACCGACCATGGCGTACTCGCTCTCATCATAATAATAGTAATCGTCAAACATATCTGCGACGGCAACGGCACCCTCCACGGTGTTTTCAAGCTCCACGAAGATATAGTTTCCGGTCACACCGGATACCATACCGTCAAACTCCTCGCCGATATGCTCCGACATGAACTCCACTTCCTTGAGCTTGATCACCTCGCGCTCGGCTTCCTCGGCCCTGCGCTCCTTTGCGGAATTGTCATCCGCCACATTCGGGAGCAGACGCCTGTAATGACCGATCCGTTTTTCATCCAGGGTTCCGTGCAGGTTCTCCTTGATGATCCTGTGAATCTGCAGATCGGGATACCGGCGGATGGGCGAGGTAAAGTGGCAATAATACTTGCATGACAGGCCGAAATGCCCGATACATTGCGTGGCATACCTTGCCTGCTTCATGGACCGAAGCAGCATCTTGCTGATAAAGGCCTCATAGGCCTCTCCCTCGATCTTTTCAAGGAGCTTCTGCAGCTCCTTCGGATGGATCTCATCCTTGGACGGCTTCACAAAGACGCCGAAATTGTTCAGGAAAACATTCAGCTGGCCGAGCTTATCCGGATCCGGTGACTCATGCACGCGGTATTCAAAGGGAAGCTCCTGCCAGAAATAATCCTCCGCCACGGTCTCGTTGGCGATCAGCATAAAGTCCTCGATGATGTTCGTCGCCGTATTTCTCGGATAGGGCTTGATCTCAACCGGCTTATGGTTTTCATCCACGATGATCTTGGTCTCCGGAACATCAAAATCAATGGAGCCGCGCTTGTGGCGAACCTTTCTCAAAATGGCTGAAAGCTCCTTCATCAGGTCAAAAAACGCAACATAGTCCTT
>CACZPL010000116.1 GCA_902783015.1 uncultured Lachnospiraceae bacterium | reverse complement strand
GGCTACCAGGACTCGAACCTGGAAATGCTGGAGTCAGAGTCCAGTGCCTTACCATTTGGCGATAGCCCATCAACAGACGCTATTATATAGGAACTAAGAAAAAAATGCAAGCACTTTTTTAAAAAACCGTAAACTTCTGAAAAAAGCCCGAAAAAAGGCGTTTTTGTGTTTGACAAACAGATATAAATGCTTTATGATTGCAACTGTTTGAAATTCGAGGTAATCGGAGGAAGCAATGAGCAACGTGATCTTTGTGGTGCCGTGGGCCATCTGCGACACTGACAGTGTATATATCAAGAAGGTAGACGCAAATGCCGTTCCCGCACCCGAGAAGGGCGCGGAGGTGTTTGACTGGTGCATCAGGGATGTGATCCCGAACCCGGACAAGCGGAGCAAGGACATCTTTGCGGTCATCGATGTGTTCAACGGCTACAAGGAAAAGATGAACGAAAAGGGAATGTCGGTGTTTTCGCTGAACAATTCCGCCACAAAGCTTACGGAATACGGCTTTGAAAAGGCAGAGGACAAGGATGCGCTTGTCATCAAATCCAAGGTGTTAAAGCTGAAGCAGTACAGGAAATAGGAGCAGGACTCCAAGCTGCGTTCGGCAGAAAAGAGAGGACGGAAAGACATGATAAACATCGGAACATGGAATGAGTTACAGGTCATCAGATCAAAGGACTTCGGAATTTATCTCGGCGAGGAGGACAGCAGTACGGCAGAGACGGTATTGCTTCCCAGAAAACAGGTGCCGGATGGAGTCAAGGCCGGATCAAGGATGACCGTTTTTATTTATCGCGACTCCCAGGACAGACCCATTGCCACGGTCAATCAGCCGAAGATCACCTTAGGGGAGATCGCCAGACTTACCGTAAAAAGCGTGACCGGCATCGGCGCTTTCATGGACTGGGGACTCGAAAAGGATATCCTGCTCCCCTTCAAGGAGCAGACCGCAAAGGTAAAGGAGGGGCACTCCTACCTGGTGCGCATGTACGCCGACAAGTCCGGCAGACTCTGCGTCTCCATGAAGCTGTACGGCCATTTAAAGCCGCTTGAGGGCTACGAAAAGGGACAGGAGTTCACGGGCACCGTCTACGAGGTAAAACCCGATCTCGGCGCCTTTGTGGCCGTAGAGGACAAATACTCGGGCCTCATCCACAAGTCGGAGCTCTACTCCAAGGTCGCCGTGGGCGACACCGTAAGCGGCCGCGTGGTCAACATTCGCGAGGACGGCAAGGCGGACCTTTCCCTCCGCGAGGTGGCCTACAAACAAATGGAAGCCGACAGCCAAATGGTCTACGACATTATCAAGAGCTACCAGGGCGTGCTTCCCTTCACCGACAAGGCCGACAAGGAAACGATCGAGCGCGAATTCGGCCTCTCCAAGAACGCCTTTAAGCGCGCCGTCGGCCGCCTTCTAAAAGAAGGTAAAATTACAATAACTGAATCTGAAATCAGAATTATATAATAGGAGGTATTTTAAGATGAAAGAAATAATTTCTACAAAGAAGGCCCCCGCAGCCATCGGCCCCTACTCCCAGGCCGTTTGCGTCGGCGACACGATCTACACCAGCGGCATGATCCCGATCATCCCGGAAACCGGCGAACTTGAAACCGGCGACATCAAGGCCCAGGCAAAGCAGGCCATCGGCAACCTCATCGCCCTTGTAGAGGAGGCAGGCTCCGACGCGGATCACGTGATCAAGACCACGGTCTTCATCAAGGACATGAACGACTTTGCCGCAGTCAACGAGGTCTACAGCACCTTCTTTTCAAAGGACTGTCCGGCACGCTCCTGCGTGGAGGTGGCGAGACTCCCCAAGGACGTAAAGATCGAGATCGAATGCATCGCGATCAAAAAATAGCTTGAATAATCCTGCGCATAGGCGTAGAATATTCCTTATGATAATTTCATGGAAAGGAAGTAATCACTATGAGCAAAGATATCGATTGGTCAAACCTCGGATTTGGCTATATTCAGACAGACAAACGTTTCGTTGCAAACTATAAGAACGGCGCATGGGATGAAGGCGCACTGGTGGATGACGCAAACATCACCATGAACGAGTGTGCCTGCGTGCTCCAGTATGCGCAGACCTGTTTCGAGGGTCTGAAGGCATACACCACCGAGGACGGAAAGATCGTGACCTTCCGCCCCGACTTAAACGCTGCCCGCATGGCAGATACCTGTAAGAGACTTGAGATGCCGGTATTCCCGGAGGACAAGTGGGTAGACGCGATTGTAAAGACCATCGAAGCAAATATCGATTATGTACCGCCCTACGGTTCGGGTGCAACACTTTACATCCGTCCGTATATGTTCGGTATCAATCCCGTGATCGGCGTAAAGCCGGCAGAGGAATATCAGTTCCGTGTGTTCACCACACCGGTAGGCCCGTACTTCAAGGGCGGCGCAAAGCCGATCACCATCCGTGTATCGGATTATGACCGTGCGGCTCCGCGCGGAACAGGAAACATCAAGGCAGGCTTAAACTATGCCATGAGCCTCTTCCAGATTGTGGAGGCACACAACCAGGGCTATGCGGAGAACATGTATCTTGATCCCGCAACCAGGACAAAGGTAGAGGAGACCGGCGGTGCGAACTTTATCTTCGTGACAAAGGACGGCACCCTTGTAACGCCGAAGTCCGACAGCATCCTGCCCTCCATTACCAGAAGATCCCTGATGGTTGTGGCAGAGAAATATCTCGGCATGAAGGTAGAGCACAGAGAGGTTCAGTTCTCCGAGCTCAAAGACTTTGCGGAGTGCGGACTCTGCGGTACCGCAGCCGTGATCTCACCGGTCGGCAAGATCGTTGACCCGAGAGACGGAAAGCACGACGAGATCGCTTTCCCGAGCGGCATGGAGGAGATGGGCCCGTATACAAAGAAGCTGTATGATACATTGACAGGCATCCAGATGGGCAGAATCGAAGCACCCGAAGGATGGATCAAGGTGATCGCTTAATACTTATGAAAATACTGACGATAACTATACCCTGTTATAATTCGGAAGATTATATGGCAAAGTGCATCGAGAGTGCGCTGATCGGCGGCGAGGACGTGGAGATCATCGTAGTGGATGACGGCTCCACCGACGGTACCGCGAGGATCGCGGATGACTATGCGGCCAAATATCCGACCATCGTCAAAGCCGTGCACAAGGAAAACGGCGGACACGGTGATGCGGTCTGTGCCGGGATCTCGCACGCCACCGGAAAATATTTCAAGGTGGTAGACAGCGATGACTGGCTTGACAAGCGCGCCTATCCGAAGGTGCTCGCAACCTTAAAGGGCGTGATCGAGCGCGGTGAGGACTTGGATCTTCTGATCTCCAATTATATATACGACAAGGTGGGCAGACGATACAAGCGCGTGATGCGCTACGACGGCGGACTTCCGGAAAATGAGATCATAACCTGGGAGGACGAGCGGATCCGTCTCAAGATGGATCAGTACGTGCTGATGCACTCGGTGATCTACAAGACCGAGGTGCTCCATGCCTGCAAGCTGGAGCTTCCCAAGCACACCTTTTACGTGGACAATATCTATGTGTGCAAGCCCATGCTGTTCGTGAAAACACTGATGTATTTGAATGTGGATCTCTACCATTATTTCATCGGTCGCGAGGGCCAGTCCGTGAACGAGCAGACCATGATCAAGCGCATCGATCAGCAGCTGTTGGTCGATCGGATCCTGATCGAGTTTCTCAGCGAAAACAAGCCGGAGATCAAGAACTTATACAAGTTCCTGTTTAAGTATCTGGATATGATGATGTGCGTGACCTCGAGTATCTGCCTGGCGGGAAAGACGAAGGAGCTTTTGCAGAAGCGAAAGGATATCTGGGCATTTGCAAAGGAAACGGACAAGGATTTATATAAGGAATTAAAGAAGAGCTTTCTCGGAGTAACCATGAATCTGCCGGGATCGGTGGGACGATTCTTCTCACGCACGGGTTACCGGATCACCCAGAAGCTGTTCGGATTTAACTAAGAAAAGGCTGCGCGTATTCGCGCAGCCTTTTTTATACGGATTCCAAAACCTCTAACATGTTGTGATGTGTCAGGAAGTCGTAGATCTCCGAAACCTCCTTCGGCGTGATCAGAAAATCACGTTTGATCCAGCTGATGGCCATGTAGGTCAGAGACTGGGAATAATACTCCGCCACGGTCTGACGGGTGAGCCAGCGGTACTTGTAATAGTGCTCCTCCTCGGCGCCGGATTTTTCCTCCAGAATATCGAGGAGAAACTTGACCACCTCCTGGCGCACAATGCTCTCAAAGGAGTTCTGCCCCTCGATCCAGACAGCGTGGCTGTAGAATTCCCACTCGTTTTTCGCACTGGAGAGGAGAAGCGTCACACCCTCCACGATCATCTCGTTTACGAGGAGCGGTCGGATCGGCATGAGGAGATCCTCCCGGACGATGTATTCGAGCACCTCGTACTTATCCTTAAAGTGATTGTAAAAGGTGGGTCGGATCACACCCGCGGCCTCCGCAATATCATTCACCGTGATCTTTTCCATCGGCATTTTGATGATGAGCTGTTTTAAGCTCTCCGCGATCTCGCGTTTTGTATCCCTTTTCTTTTGTTTCATGTTTACACCTTGTTTCATTAAAATGTTTTGTTTTCTGTTTTATACCACATAATCTGTCGGTTGTGCATAAACTATATCATAAAAACGTATTATTTCAATATACAAATATACAATAATGTATATATAAATGATACAAAAGTGCAACTTTACATATTCCAATTACTACATCATCTGCTAAAATTCGACTTGTAAACAACAAAATCAGAAGAAAGAAGTGAGGTAAATGATCAATTACGGAAAATGGGTAGTGAAGCATAAGGTGATCATCCTGATCATCGGCATCGCACTGCTCGTCCCCTCCGCCATCGGTTACTTCAGCACACGTGTGAATTACGATATTCTCACCTACCTGCCGAAGGAGATCGATACCATGAAGGGTCAGGACATCATGGTAAAGGAATTCGGCACAGGTGCATTTTCCATGTGCGTGGTCGAAGGCATGGAGGACAAAGACATTGCAAAGCTGAAAAAAGAGATGCAGCAGGTGAAAGGCGTAAAAGATGTGATCTGGTACGATTCCTTCATGGACCTGTCCATACCGGTGGACCTTCTGCCGGATAGGATCAAAGATGCGTTCATCAATAAGGAAGCGGATTCGACCATCATGTTCGTTCTCTTCCCTACATCGCTCTCGGATGATGATACGCTGCAGGCGATCACGGATCTGCGAAAGGTTGTGGATAAGAGATGCTTCCTCGCAGGTATGTCGGCGATGGTGCTCGACACTAAGAACCTGTCCGACCGCGAGACTCCGATCTATGTAGTGATCGCAGTGCTTCTCTCGACCCTGGTGCTTTCACTCACCATGGACTCGGCGATCATCCCGCTGTTCTTCCTTTTATCCATAGGAATGGCGATCATCTACAACCTCGGAACAAACGTCATTCAGGGAGAGATCTCCTACGTGACAAAGGCGCTGGCCGCGGTGCTGCAGCTCGGTGTGACCATGGACTACTCCATCTTCCTGTGGCACAGTTACGAGGAAAACCTGGAAAAATATCCGGACGACAAGGAACGCGCCATGGCGCATGCCATCTCGCAGACGATCTCCTCGGTAGTGGGAAGCTCCATCACAACGGTGGCCGGCTTCATCGCACTTTGCTTTATGAGCTTTACCCTGGGACTTGACCTTGGTATCGTGATGTCGAAGGGCGTGGTGCTCGGCGTGATCTCCTGCGTGACCATCCTGCCGTCCATGATCCTGATCTTTGATAAGGCGATCCAGAAGACAAAACACAAATCGGTGCTTCCGGATCTCGGACATATCGGCCCCTGGGTGACTAAGCATTTTTATATCTTCGTGATCCTGTTCCTCGCAATCCTGGGTCCGGCTCTTTACGGATATATGCATACGGATGTATACTATGATCTGATGGGAACGCTTCCGAAGAGTCTGGAGAGCATTCAGGCAAACGATAAGCTGGATGCCGAGTACAATCTCGGTGCGACACACATGGTGATCCTGAATAAGGATACCCCCGCCAAGGATGTGGTTACCATGACGGAGGAGATGGAAAAGGTAGACGGCGTCAAAACTGTGCTCGGCTTGGACAGCGTGCTCGGTTCCACGCTTCCGAAGGAGATGATCCCCAAGGGCATCCTGGAAGTCTTTGAGAGTGACAAATACAAAATGATGATCATTACCAATGAATATATGGTAGCTTCGGATGAAGTGAACGCCCAGTGTGATGAGCTTCAGAAGATAGTCAAGAAGTATGATGAAACCGGTATGCTGATCGGCGAAGCGCCCTGTACCAAGGATCTGATCGAGATCACCGATAAGGATTTCAAAACGGTGTCAGCCGTATCCATCGGTGTGATCTTCCTGATCGTGGCCTTTGTATTCCGATCCATATCGCTTCCGATCATCCTGGTATCGGTGATCGAGTTTGCCATCTTTATCAACATGGGTATCCCATGCTATACGGGAACTACACTTCCCTTTGTGGCATCCATCGTCATCGGAACCATTCAGCTCGGTTCCACCGTAGACTACGCGATCCTGATGACGAACAAGTACAAGCGCGGCAGAAATCACGGACTCGAAAAACGAGAGGCGATTTCCGAGGCGATGATGAGCTCGGTGCAGTCCATCATCGTGAGTGCGCTTTCCTTCTTCGCATCGACCTTCGGTGTCGGCATGTATTCCAACATCGACATGATCAGTTCACTCTGCGTGCTGATGGCAAGAGGTGCTTTGATCTCCATGGTAGTGGTTATTCTGGTGCTGCCATCGATGTTCATGGTATTTGACAAGGTGATCCTGCACACGAGTGTGGGCTTTAAACCGCAGAAGGATGAAACAGTAACGGTTGAGAATCAGTAAGAAAGGGAGATAATCATGAGACATTTCATATATAACAACAAGAAGTACATTGCCGGCGGCAGCGCAGCCCTTGCACTTGCTGTGACGGCCTGCAGTCTGGGTACGATCGGCGGGGGTACAAGAACTCTGGATCAGGCAGATCGTCTTGCGGATAACGACAAGAAGGCGAAGGAGGCAACCAAGACCGATGCCGAGAGCCTTGATACGGACAAGTTTGTGGAGGATCTGAAGAACAGTGTGAAGTTCTCCGAGAAGGATATCTACAAGGACGAGACGGTCTACGTATTTGCGGATGCAAACGGAAATAAGAATCAGGTGCTCGTAAACGAGGTATTGAGAAATCCGGATAAGAAGGCGGAACTTACCGATGCGACCGATCTGACCGGCATCGTGAACCTGAAGGGCGACGAGACCTTTTCGCAGGACGGCGATCAGCTGACCTGGCAGGCAAACGGCGCGGACATCTATTACCAAGGCACGACCGATAAGGAGCTTCCGGTGACCATGAAGGCCACATATTACCTGGACGGCAAGGAGGTATCACCCTCCGAGCTGGGCGGTAAATCCGGCCATGTAAAAATGCGTTTTGACTATACAAACAACACCAAGGTGACAAAGAAGATCGGCGGCAAGGATGAAGAGGTCACGGTTCCCTTCGTTGCGGTAACGGGTATGATCCTCGGAAAGAACTTTTCGAATATCACCGTGACAAACGGCAAGGCTACCTCCGAGGGAAACAACAATATCGTGCTCGGCTACGCATTGCCGGGTCTTACGGACAGTCTGCATGTGGGCTCCTCCGATTTTGACAGCGGCATCACACTGCCGGATTATTTCGAGCTGGAAGCGGATGTGGATGACTTCTCGCTCGATATGACGATGACGATCCTGCTGGATGCATCGGCGCTCAACATGGAGGGCAATCTGGATCTCAGTGAGGTAGATAAGCTTGTGGATCAGTTAGATGACGCGAGCAACCAGCTTGAGAGCGGATCCAGACAGCTGGCAGACGGTACCGAGACCTTGAATTCCAAGATGGGTGAGTTTACCTCCGGTGTGGGTCAGTTAAAGAGCGGTATCGATACCTTAAACAACAAGACAGGTGTGCTCGCTGACGGTGTGAACACATTGAATTCCAGTGCCGCGGGACTGTCCGCCGGCATTGCGACCTTGGACGGCGCGCTGAACACACCGATGACGGATGAGCAAAAGACGGATACGTATAATACGGCGTACAGTGTTGCAAAGTCACAGGCATCCGAGGCTGCAAAAAAACAGGCGGCCGAGGCCGATTACTCGGGAGTGGGCGCACAGGCAAAGAAGCAGGTGCTCGACTCTACGGACTTTGACGCTGTCGGCGCAAAGGCGAAAAAACAGGCACTTGCAGGTGTGGATATAGACGGCATCGCAGCACAGGCAAAGCAGGGAGCCCTTGCGCAGCTTGACCTTGATGCCATCGGCAAGCAGGCAGGCGAGAGTGCGGCCGCAGCGTTTGCAAGCGGAGACCAGGCTGCACAGATCAAGAACGGCGTGAATCAGAAGGTCGGCGAAGTGATGGCACCGCTCGCAAGTGCGGACACCTATGCGGCAGCTCTGGATCAGGCGGGATTCTCGGATACCCTGGGCCAGCTGGTAAGCGGAAGTGTTTATCAGAGTGTTTATGCAAGCGTAAAGCAGTCCCTGATGGGCGCGGGTATTCCCGAGGAGAATGCGGACGCAGCGGCACAGCAGGCAGCGCAGACTGCAGCGGCACAGGCAGTGGCGGGCGCTGCGGATTCCATCGGGCAGATCAAGGCCGGTGTCGCAGGCGGTATCGCGCAGGGAATTGCCGGTAAGCTCGGCGGTATCGATATGGGCAGCGAGGTCGTAGGTGTCTGCGGTCAGGTGGCTGCCGGAACGGCAAGCGAGGCTGCAAAACAGACGGCGCAGGCTGTGGCAGGCCAGGTGGCTGAGGGTGTCGCAAAGAGCATTGTGAACCAGGCAGTCGGAGATACGGCTGCGGCAGTGGCAAGCGCAACGGCAAAGCAGACCGCGGGTACCGTGGCTGAGCAGCTGGCACCGACGGTTGCGAAGCAGGCTGCGACCACGGCAGCGGAGACTGCAGCGGGTGAGGCGGCAGGACAGGCAGCAGGTACCGCAGCAGTGAGCGGTGTAGAGGTTGCGAAGAGACAGATCGCAAGCCAGATCGAGGCAACGCAGGCAAACGGCTACAGCCTTGTGACAGGTGCGCAGGCGCTCGCGGCAGGAACGAATACACTTGCCGGAAATGTACCGGCTCTCACAAGCGGTGTCGGACAGCTGGCAAGCGGCGCGGGTAAGCTCGCTGACGGTTCCGCTCAGCTTGCGGACGGCGTATCGCAGTTAAACGACGGAGCCGGAAAGCTTGCGGACGGCATGGCGGAGTTTAACAAGCAGGCCATCGATAAGCTGATCGGTGCCTATAACGGAGATGTGAAGGAGCTGGCAGAGCGTATCCAGGCGGTGCTCTCCGCAGCGACGGAATACGATACATTCACCAAGTTAAACGACGGTGATACAGGTATGACCAAGTTCATCATCAAGACCGAGGGTATCTCCTCCGAGGAGGATTAAAAAAATCTTTTTTAACTTTTTTTGAAAAAGCACTTGACAGATGACTATATAGGTCGTATAATCCGAACTCGTAAAGGCAATGGCGTCTTAGAGAATAATCTCTGAGGCGCCTTTTCTTTTGTCCAACACATTAGACAAATATAAAAAAGAGAGGTGGCTGTTATGGCAAAGCAGAATGTACCGGAGCTTTTCGGCTCCCTGGTATTCGATGACAGAGTGATGAGAGCACGTCTTTCGGCAGAGGTGTATGACTCCCTGAAGAAGACGATCGATGAGAATGCGAAGCTCGATGTGGACGTGGCCGAGGCGGTTGCGGCAGAGATGCGCGACTGGGCCGTAGAGAAGGGAGCAACGCATTTTACGCATTGGTTCCAACCCCTCACCGGTGTGACTGCGGAGAAGCATGACAGCTTTATCACCCCCTCCCCGGACGGCGGTGTGATCATGGAGTTTTCCGGCAAGGAGCTGATCAAGGGCGAGCCGGATGCATCCTCCTTCCCCTCGGGCGGCTTGAGAGCAACCTTCGAGGCGAGAGGCTACACGGCATGGGACCCGACCTCCTATGCATTCATCAAGGATCACACCTTATGTATCCCGACAGCATTTTGTTCTTACTCGGGAGATGCGCTGGATAAGAAGACACCGCTCCTTCGTTCCATGCAGGCACTCGACCGTCAGGCAAAGAGAATCTTAAAGCTCTTCGGCAAGGATGTGAAATACGTAAGAACGAGTGTGGGACCGGAGCAGGAGTACTTCCTGATCGATAAGGAAATGTTTGAAAAGCGTCCGGACCTGGTATATACCGGCAGAACCTTATTCGGTGCGATGCCGCCGAAGGGACAGGAGCTTGACGATCATTACTTCGGTGTGATCAAGCCGAGAGTGATCGCCTTCATGGAGGATTTAAACGAAGAGCTTTGGAAGCTCGGCATCCTCGCTAAGACGGAGCATAACGAGGTGGCACCGGCACAGCACGAGCTGGCCCCCATCTTTTCCACCACGAACGTGGCAACGGATAACAATCAGCTTACCATGGAGATCATGCAAAAGGTGGCAAGAAAGCACGGACTTGTATGTCTGCTTCACGAAAAGCCTTTTGCGGGTGTGAACGGTTCAGGTAAGCATAACAACTGGTCCATGGCAACGGACACCGGCGCGAACCTTCTTTCACCCGGTGAAACGCCGTACGAGAATGCGCAATTTTTGCTCTTCCTGTGTGCGGTGATCAAGGCGGTAGACGATTATCAGGATCTGCTTCGCCTCTCGGTTGCGACAGCCGGAAACGATCACAGACTCGGTGCAAACGAGGCGCCGCCGGCGATCATCTCGGTATTCCTCGGAGATGAGCTTTCCGGTATCTTGGATGCGATCAAGAATGACACCCCGTATCAGGGTGCCGAGAAGGTGATCATGAAGCTCGGTGTTCACTCACTGCCGAGATTCTCAAGAGATACGACGGACAGAAACCGTACCTCACCGTTTGCCTTCACGGGCAACAAGTTCGAGTTCAGATCTCTGGGCTCCTCAAACAGCATC